>JAGLBQ010000174.1 GCA_023146675.1 Cocleimonas sp.
GGTTCAGTGATTAAACATACGGTCAATAATGTCTTTGATCAGTTAAATAATATGATGCAAAAAGGGATTAAAGAACTGGATAAATCATTTTCAAATTCAATGGAGGATATCAGCAAAGGGCTGGAAGAGGGGGCTAAAGAGTTACAGCGTGAACTAGATAAAGCGATTCCTGAAACGCATAAGAATGAATCTCCAAAAGCACAAGAAATATAAAAAAGCTACACGTAGAGACAAGCATACCTTGTCTCTAGCATTAAAATAGTTTGCTCTACATTTGACTCAGTCCACTATTTTTAAATACCTTGCTACCCGCAAAGCGTGCGCCAGCTTTTGTGAAATGTCGTCCATCATAGGAAATAAGCTCTAGATTTCCCGTGAAAACAGGGCAGTCAGTGGTTGATCCACAAATAAGCTTATATTGATCGATAAAAATAATGCGACGACTAAGACGAGTTCGCAAAGTAGAATTAACCTGTTCTACTTCCTCATCAATTTCATTTTTAATACTGAGCAGTTTCCTATCGGACATATTTAAATAGCGTCGAATTGAAATTTTTCCAAAGGATTTGCTTCCCAGAACAACCACTCTTTGATAAGGCTTTAGCTTTAAATGGCGAATGGTATGCGGCAATGCTTGTGCCGCTTTAAGCTTCCATCTGGCAGAAAAAATAATCAAGTTAGCTTCTTCTATCTGCTCTTTTGCTTGTTTGAGATTGTCCGTTCTTTCTTCATCCTCACAAATCACACGGTCTTTATTAGCAATAAAATGAGACGGGTGATTGCTCAGTACAGGTTGGCACTGATAGGGAATATAGCGCATGCTGATTTGATAGTTTCTAAAAAATCCATTTTCCTTAATACTATTGAGAAAATCGCAGGCTTGGCTATCACCAATAACTAACAATTTTTTCTTGCTACTCTTTTTGTCAAATGGTTTTTTTCTTAATGGATTGCAATACTTGAATGTATATTTTTCATTGATATTTATATTTGATGATCTAATCAAACTCTTGCGTACGGATGGCGTTGCTGCATTTGCCGCACTTTGTAGCAATGGAATGATAAGTAAGATTGTGTAAAAAAAACTGAATAGGGCTGGTTTGGTTGCCATCTGCATACTGAAATTCCTTTTAATTATAGTTTTATATAAACTGTCTGAATTCTATACACGTTCCTAACTCAGTAGTTATCTTCCTCAATATGACTATACCATTTTATAAATATTGTGCAGAGTGGATTTTACCCAATTAGCATTAATTACATGATCTGCTAAACTCCGTTATTGTTCTAATATTAGTGCTAGTTAACCCTGTGAATTGTTGATACTTATTGGCAAGATCACTCTTTTTTTGGACTTTCCTTATCTAATGATTTATAGAAAAGAAATTGATGGCTTGCGAGCGTTAGCCGTTATTCCCGTTATCCTGTTTCATGCTGGTTTTGAATGGTTAAAAGGCGGGTATGTCGGTGTTGATATATTCTTTGTCATCAGCGGCTATTTAATTACGACTATCCTACTGCAAGAGCAGCAAAAGGGTACTTTTTCTATTTTAAATTTCTATGAACGACGAGCACGGCGTATTTTACCTGCACTCTTTATTGTTCTGTTGGTCTGCCTACCTTTTGCATGGTTCTGGCTACTACCGCATGAGTTAAAGGAATTTGGTAAAAGCCTTATTGCAGTTGTCACTTTTGTTTCAAATATCCTCTTTTGGCTTGAGACGGATTATTTCACAGCTGATGCAGAGCTGATTCCCTTATTGCACACATGGAG
>JAGLBQ010000175.1 GCA_023146675.1 Cocleimonas sp.
ATGGTTATCAATCTTATTATGGCGAGTATAAATCAGACTAATCTATTTTTATGTTTCAGAAAAACAAAGTTTCTGAAACATAAATATCGTTTATTTGCCAAAGGGGATTATGTTAAAAAAAATAACAACAGAATGGGCTTTATCACCTACATTCCTTACCCAAAATTGGCGTATTGTTAAGATTAATAGTGGTTACTTTCCAGCAGTAACTGCTAGTTTAAACTAGTCGACACATAGTGTGATTTAGGCAACCCCTGTTTTTTTAAACGATAATACTCAGCCATTACCTTTTTAACATAGTTTTTAGTTTCACGATAAGGTGGAATGCCTTTGTATCTCCTTACCTTGCCGGGGCCTGCATTATAAGCTGCAATAGCAAAGCGTTTTTTTCCTCCAAACATACGTAACATTTCACTAATGTATTTTACACCTCCATGAATATTTTGCTCAGGATTCCAAGGGTTGCTAATTTTCATCATATCAGCAGTGCCAGGCATTAATTGCATTAAGCCAATTGCTCCTGCGCGTGAATGTGCTCTCTCATTGAAGCAGGACTCTTGTTTTACAATGGCATGAATTAGCTCTTCTTCTACACCATAGTTTCTTGAATAAATTTGTATAGTACGTTGGTACTCCCGAGCTTTTGAGGCTAAATGTTGTTTATCAGCACAGCTATGTACAATGCCGTTCCCTTTACTTTTAGTGGACTTTCTATATCGCATTTTTTGCAATGAATGAGTCTTGCTAAAAATAGTCTTTTTCTTTTTTTTAACCTTATAAACCTTAATAAGTTTATAACCTTTTTTCTTAATGCGTTTATCAGTCAGTATCGGGGAGCCATCCGCACTGATATATGAATAAACATTAGCATGAGTAACAGTGTTGATTAGGAAGAAGATAATGCCGAAGGATATTGATCTTAAAGGCTTTTTCATAGAGGTATTTGATTACAGTTTTTATTATTAGAGGGGGGACTAATATTTGTATGTGCGAGATACTAGCGTGGTGTTGCCATGAACTCTAGGTGAAAGCGATAAATGGAAGGGGGATTAATTACTCTATCATTTAAACCCTACCGTTGTTCTAGCTATGAGTAGCTGTAATGCTTGAAGCTTATTATTATTAGTCTCACTGAAAGCAAGTAATGATTACTCTAGAAAATTGCTTTCAATCAGGTTTGTAGGTACTCATATGGATTTGATATCTGCATACTCTAAGGGGTCGTCTTATGGCGATCCCTTTTTTATTTAGCTGAGTTATATTCATTCAACATTCAAGAATGCTTTCAATATCGAAAAGCATCCTGCCTAAATTTTGTTAGATTTACTCTCTTCGCCTAGTAATAATATCCAACCCTAACCTTTGCTCAAAGCTATCAATTTCTTGTATTGGTAAATGGCATGATAGCGTGACGAATTCACTGTATTCCACATTGAGTACTTTTCCATGCACATCTGCAACTAGATAACGCACTTGCGCTTCTTCTGCATAAGGAAAACTTAGTACTAACTCCTGCATTGTTATTTTTGTAATAAACTCAGCCTGCTTCATCGCCTCACTAACAGAGCTGGAGTAGGCACGTACTAAACCTCCAGTACCTAGTTTAATTCCACCAAAATAGCGTACAACTACCACACTAATATCACCCACACCACTATGCTCGATGACATTTA
>JAGLBQ010000176.1 GCA_023146675.1 Cocleimonas sp.
CAGTGGATGAGCAATTTAAAACAGAGCAGGATACACCCACGATAGGTTTATTACTGTGTAAAAGTCGTAACCGAGTCATTGCTGAATATGCACTACGGGATAATAGCAAACCGATTGGTATTGCTGAGTATCAATTAGCGCAAGCTTTGCCTAATGATTTGGAGGATAAGTTGCCGAGTATTGAGAAAATAGAGCGAGAATTGCAGAGGGATTTGAAAGATGAGTGAGATACGTAGGGTGGGAAAATCCTACCAACAACATCAACCAAGCATCAAAAAGGTGGGGTTCTCCCACCCTACGAACCTTCCTACTGAATGGATTAGAGTACCTCTAACAAATATTGTTGAGTTAAATAAGAAGGTAAAATTAGAAGATGAGCTTGAAATTGGTTTTACTCCAATGTCTGATGTGCCAACAACATTCTATGAAAAACCTGTTTTTAAAAAACGATTATGGTCAGAAGTAAAAAGAGGATATACGCAATTTCAAAATGGTGATGTAATTTTTGCAAAAATTACCCCTTGTTTTGAAAATAGCAAAGCGGCGATAGTAGAGGAATATCCAAATGGATTTGGTGCTGGTAGTACAGAGTATTATGTTCTTAGACCTATTCTAGGTTCTATTGATCCAAGGTTGATATTATGTTTTGTAAAATCTAGAGAGTTTCTTATATCTGGTGCAACAAATATGTCTGGGTCTGTTGGTCATAAACGTGTGCCAAAAGACTTTGTTTCAAATTATCCATTTCCACTAGCACCACTATCCGAACAAAAAGAAATAGCCACCCGACTGGATAATCTACTAGCACAGGTCGATACCCTAAAAAACCGCCTTGATGCCATCCCCACACTCCTAAAACGCTTCCGCCAATCCGTACTAGCTACTGCGGTGAGTGGGAAATTGACGGAGGATTGGAAGGAAAACGATACTCAAATAAAAAAAGATTATGATATGGAAGTATCTATAGGTCATAAACAAAATAAAAAAATTGAGGTAACTTCTAACCATGACGTAGTTACTAATTATTTCCCTAAACATTGGTATGTCTCAGATTTTAATGAACTATATTGCTTTATTGACTACAGAGGAAAAACCCCTAAAAAAACAATATCTGGGACAAGATTGATAACTGCAAAAAATATTAGAATGGGATATTTGAATGATGAACCAATAGAATATATGAGTAATGAGGATTATAAAAAGTGGATGACTAGAGGTTTTCCAAAGGCAAATGATATTCTTTTTGTAACAGAGGGGCATACAATGGGTTTTGTAGCTTTAAATACTCGTAAAGATATATTTGCACTTGCACAAAGAACATTGACCTTACAACCATATGGAAAGGTAAACCCAAAGTTTCATTATTACTACATGATGAGTAACTCCTTTCAAAAAGTAGTAGCATTAAATGCAACTGGTACCGCAGCAAAAGGCATAAAAGCTGCTAAATTTCGTGGATTACCACTACCTTTTCCTTCATATGGCGAACAAACCGAAATAGTAACCCGCGTAGAAAACCTATTCGCCTTCGCCGATAAAATAGAAAACAGCCTAAAACAAGCCCAAGAGCAAGCCAATAAACTCACCCCATCGCTACTAGCCAAAGCCTTCCGAGGCGAGTTAACCACTGACTGGCGCAAACAAAATCCTGATCTAATCACAGGAAAAAACAGCGCTGAAGCCTTATTAGCTCGCATCAAAGCCGAACAAAAAAAGCTAAAACCTAAACACAAAATACGTAAAAAAAAGGCATAGAGTCTGGATGGTTACCCGTGAGAGAGAGGGCATTAAGACCTCGATCATCGCATCGCAAGTTATAACTTTTCATAATGTACTGACAGCGTGCATTCATGTGTTGAAGTGCAGAACAGGACAATTTTATAACGCAAAAATGCAGATACACTAAGAAATACTTTTTTCTTAGTGTATCTGCATCTTCACGAGGGATAGGTTATTTATCCCGCCTTAATTAATCAAAACTAGGCTTACCAATTAAAATAGTTCATTGGGTTTGCCATTTCATTGTTTAGCACAGTATCAGTAATTTCAGCTGAAGCCTGTTTAGTCTCTACACCCGTACCATAGTAAGTCGCATAATAACCATTATGTGGACCAATATCTGACGCGAGTTGTTGTTGCGCTGAAACACTTGAAACTGTCGTTATAGATTTAGTAGAAACTTCTCCATAATGGGCAGCATAATAGTTATCCATTGGATCATATGTCATGCCAGATGCACTCGCTGTTGAAAATGAAACTGCTGCAAGTAGTGAAACTAATGCTGTTAAAGCAACTTTGTTTTTCATGGTAAAACTCCTGTTAATTCGTATATAAGATGTTTCTAATATAGTACTGAGCAAACTTTTACCTCTTGACCTAGATCAAGAAGCAAGGGGAGAATTCAGGAAGAAAAATTTCTTTGACGCAACATTGACGCTATCTAAAAAGAATTTTACTGGACAATTCTTTTTATCTGGTAAATCATGCCGACTAGCATAAAAATATGACTTAGATCAAAAGAATCTGCTAGAAAAAATTAATTCTAATAAACATGGGCTAATGGCTGAAGTGCAGATAAATAGCCCGCTAAACTGGAGACAATAATGCCTTTTCCTGATGCATTTTACCGCTGGAGACCTCACCCTTGGCATGGTATCGAAATTGGTGATGACGCACCTTCTGTCGTCACGGCTTATATAGAAATCACACCATTTGATTCTGTTAAGTACGAGTCTGATAAAAAAACAGGCTACTTACGCGTAGATCGCCCGCAACGAACATCATCTCAACCACCATCATTATATGGCTTTATACCAAGAACCTACTGTGGTCGTCGCGTTGCTAGTTTAATGGAAGGACATGATGTTAAGGGTGATAAAGACCCTTTGGATATATGTGTAATTTCTGAGCGCCCTATTAACCATGCGGATATTATTTTAAATGCACGCGTTTTAGGCGGTTTGCCAATGGTTGATGATGGTGAAGCCGATGATAAAATCATCGCAGTGCTTGAAGATGACCATGTTTGGTCTAACACTAACGATATTGCTGACTTACCTGATATTGTTATTGAACGCCTAAGACATTATTTTTGCACCTATAAACTCCAACCTGATAAAGAAAGCTCGGTGGTTATTGGCGAGCCTTATGGTCGAGAACATGCAGAAAAAGTGGTAGAAGCGTCTATGTTGGATTATAAAGAACGCTATGCCGATTAAGAAAGAGAGCTAATAATGAAAAACGTCATCAGTATGTCACCCAAAAAAGCGTATGAATTACTGCAAAGTGATGCGACTGCAAATCTGATAGATATTCGCTCATCAATGGAGTTTCTATTTGTAGGGCATCCTGTTGGCGCGATTCATATTGCTTGGATTGATGATCCTGACTGGTCAATCAATCCTAATTTTGTTGATGAAGCAACGCAAGTTGCTAGTAAAAAAGGGTCTGATAATCCTTTGCATAACCCACTTATTCTTATCTGTCGCAGTGGCGTTCGTACTCTACAGGCGGCTAAAGTATTAGTAGACGCAGGTTTTACACACATTATTCATGTTGATGAAGGTTTTGAAGGGGATCGTGACGAAAATTTTCAGCGTAGTACCCTTGGTGGCTGGCGTTTTCATGGGTTACCTTGGGAACAATGCTAATTTAGCTTTTTATTCCTGACTAAATCATCTCAATTATTGTGCAAAACAGTGATTCATTCCAAGAGATAAAAATTTAATAATAGCCTCATTCATAAATCATCTTAGACAACCCATCCTACAACCGATAACCGATAGGCTGGAAAGGTCTTCTAAGCACGATTCTTACACTTCTTAATTGATTCCAAAATAATCAAAATAATACAAAAAAATCCGCTAGAATAACACGCCTTAAAAACCTATTTTTGTGTGGGAACTTAAACCTCTAAATAATAAGAAATTTAGTATTACTATAGAGAGATACTATTTATCCACATAATAAAATATTCTTATCAGCACAAATACCAATCAAAACACTAGGGGAATAATTAATGTTACAAATCGCATACAAGCAATTTCTTGGCAATAGTCCAAGCTGGTTCAAACTATCTATCTTAGCCTTCCTGGTACTCGCCTTTCCTCTAAAACTACTTGTTGGCACTACCGTATTAGGCTGGATGTTTATTGCTATGTTTATTCTTACCTTGGCAATGGCGCTCAAATGCTACCCATTACAAAGCGGTGGCTTATTAGGTCTGGGGATATTAGCACTCGGCTTAACCACGCCAGAAACCCTCTGGCATGAAATCGAATCAAATTTAGGTGTGATACTACTACTGGTCTTTATGGTAAGTTTTATCTACTTCATGAAGCCACTATTGATTTTTGTTTTTGCTAAATTGATCATGAAGATAAAGCAGAAATGGTTACTTTCTTTCATGTTCTCCTTTATGGCTGCCTTCCTTTCAGCCTTTTTAGATGCATTAACCGTAACAGCGGTTCTGATAACCGTGTTTGTCGCCCTGTATGGGGTTTATGAAAAAGTCCATTCAACCATGGGAACGGACTACAACAAAGATGGCTCTTTTGATCGTCCTACAATGGGTGGCGATACGCTAGAAGACTTTAGAAAGTTTATTCGTAGTCTCGTTATGCATGGCGCAGTCGGTACTGCGTTAGGTGGCGTAACAACCATGGTTGGAGAGCCGCAAAACCTATTAATTGCCGCCAAATTAGATTGGAATTTTGTAGAGTTTGCGATGGCAATGGCGCATGTTACTGGACCAGCCGTTATTGCAGGATTTATCACCTGTATTGTACTTGAGTTGACAGGTATTCTGGGCTACGGCGCAAAATTAGACCCAAGAGTACGCAGTATCTTGCAAGGCTATATTGATGAAGAAGATGCTAAACGCACTCAAATAGAAGTATATTCCTTATGGGTACAAGGAATCTGTGGGCTATTATTAATCTTTGGCTTAGCTTTTCATGTCATGGAAGTCGGTCTAATCGGTTTAAGCTTACTCGTTTTACTAACAGCACTAACAGGCACAACAGAAGAGCATCAAATTGGCAAGGCATTTGAAGAGTCACTTCCCTTTGTATCGCTATTAGTTATCTTCTTTGTTGTCGTTGGTATGATTCATGATCTGCATTTATTTAGCCCCGTTATCAACTGGGTTCTCCAACTACCCATAGAACAGCAACCCAGAGCATTCTTCCTTGCCAATGGCATATTATCAGCCATATCAGATAATGTATTCGTCGCCACCGTGTATATCAATGAAGTAAAAGCAGCCTTTGATGCTGGCACTATTACCCGCGAACATTATGAAAGCTTAGCGATAGCCATTAATACAGGAACAAACCTTCCATCAGTAGCAACACCTAATGGTCAAGCAGCCTTCCTATTCTTACTCACCTCCGCACTCGCGCCTTTGATCCGCTTAGGGTATGGCAGAATGGTGATTATGGCACTGCCCTATACCATCGTATTAACTATTGTTGGTTATCTATATCAGTAAGAGATTTTCCCGTAGAGGCGTTGCATGCAACGTCTCTACTAGATATTCCAGCATCTCAATCAGAGAACGTTTATTTATTGGGATTCGTATTTAGAACATATAAGATTCTAATTCCCTCTTTTCTCCAGGAAAATAGTCTGCCACTGGACGACACTCCAAGCGCATCTCCACTACTACGTAGCTGCTCTTTTCTTTCTTCTGCTTTTTCTTCTGTAATAAAAAATAGTAACTTCTCCCTCAAAGATATTTCACTCATTATAAAACACCAAAGGTGTCAGTATTACTGAGAAGCATTATTATATTACACCCTCTAACGGGAAGCTAAAAATCAGGCTAAGAAGAGGAATATATGACTTTGAGTTAGTATCTCCCATGCATACGGTTTATAAGGGGAGAAGGGAACGTAGTATTAATTTAAATAGCAATGCTACCGTTCAGGTAGAACTAAGTCGTTTGATTACTTTAGAAGTAAGAGAAGGGATACATAATATTGGTTTTATTAGTAAAAAAGTTCCACTGTCACCTGACCCTGATATAACAGCTATTTGGTAAATTTATAAATTTAAGAAGATGTTAAGAAAAAACCTTCCAATTTATTCGCTTTAATAAGCGAAACCGCCTGTTGAGGCAGATTGGTTAGTTGCAATTGTTGATTATTCTGCTCACAGTAGCGTTGCCAGCTAATAAACAATGCTACTCCTGCACTATCTATACGAGATAATTGCTCACAGTCTATTTGCACCGTCTCAGCTTTAAACTTAATGGCATCCGCACCTTTAACAAGCAGATCATTAATCGAGTCATAAACCAGACTACCTTGTAACTGATAGCCTGATGGATTTTTTATAAGTTTCAACATGAATAATTAAGATTTATTATTTTGTTCTAACCGTGCGATTAATGCATCTAACCCTTTGCTAGAAACTTCACGGGTAAAGTTGGTTCGGAAATTGGTAATTAAATTAAGCCCTAATATTTCAATATTATAGGCTTTCCAGCTACCTGATTTATTACGAACATCATAATTCGCAGCTACTGCTGCACGTCCTTTAGGAGTGATTAAGGTACGCACTGTTTCATAACCTTCACGACCTGCTGACATGGACGTTTTTACCGTCATGGTCGCACCCGCATAGTCCACTATATTTTTAGCATAACTATTTATTAGCATGGTGCTATAGGCGTTAAGAAAGCGGGCTTTTTGTGATTTATTTGCTTTTTTCCAATGCTTCCCTAGTGTTAATTTTGCCATTGCCGAAAAATCAATAAAAGGTAATACCTGTCTTTTTACAATCGCATTGAGTACGGTTGAGTTATTTTTTAATTCTGATTTTCTTTTTTCTAATTCTGCAAAAATTGCATTATTTGCTTTCAAAACAGCCGCTTCTGCATCTGCATTTCTTGCCATTCCTATTTGTGATAATGATAGGGTTAAAAATAAAATCATTACGCTAACTAGTTGTTTCATTATTGTCACTCTTGCTCGTTATATTGATTACTCAGGCTCTGGTGGAGCTGAGTCGTTATATTTATTTAGACGTTAGATCAACCATAAACTTACCAATGATTTCTTCTAATACCATCGCTGATTGTGTCAATGTAATCATATCGCCTGATTTTAGGACATCATCTTCTGCCCCAGGTTCCAGAGAAATATATTGTTCACCGAGCAAACCTGCTGTGTAAATACTGGCTTGAGTATCAATACTTAACAGATATTGTGATTCTATTGTCATGCTAACTTCTGCTTGACCTCGTTGTCGATTATAGGCAATTTGGCTAACACGCCCTATTTTAACGCCTGACATTGAGATCGGCGCGCGTGTTCTTAACCCACCTATATTGTCAAAATAAGCATTAACAGTATAGCCATTATTCGCGCCAAAGCTGGAAACATTACTGATATTTAAAGCTAATAAAAATAGTGCGATAAAACCTAATAGGACGAATACACCGACCATTATTTCTATACTTTTTGATACTCGCATTTTTCTAAATCCCGAACATAATACTGGTTAAAACAAAATCCAACGCTAAAATAGCTAAGGCAGAATGTACAACAGAGCGTGTTGTTGCCTCACTCACTCCCGCAGAAGTTGGCGCTGCATCATATCCCTCAAAAACGGCAATCCATGTCACCACGATGCCAAAAATAAAACTTTTAATAAAACCATTGACGACATCATGCTGAAAATCTACTTTTGCCTGCATTTGTGACCAAAATGATCCCTCATCAACACCTAGCCAGACACCGCCAACCAGAAAACCGCTATAGATACCAATTGCCATAAAAATAGCCGTTAAAATTGGCAAGGATAAAATACCTGCAATCAAACGTGGTGTAATAATGCGCTTAATCGGATCAACTGCCATCATCTCCATACTTGCCAGTTGTTCCGTTGCTTTCATCAAACCAATTTCAGCAGTTAATGCAGAACCTGCACGCCCTGAAAATAATAATGCGGTTAGAACAGGGCCTAATTCACGGACCAGCGATAATGAAACCAACACACCTAAAGAGCCTTCTGCGCCAAAATCCACTAAGGTGACATAGCCTAAAAGACTCAAGACCATGCCCACAAATAATCCTGAGAATATAATAATCAGCAATGATAATACACCAACAGAATACAGCTCACGGATAAGTAAACGGGGACGCTGAACAAGCATCTTTAAGCCACTTAATACATGAACCAAAAAGATAACAGCCCGCCCTGTGCGCTGAAAAAAACGGAGGGTTTTCTGCCCAATGGTCTGTAGCCAATCCATACTCATTATTTTATGTCTTCTTTTAATGATTGTGCATAATCTGTGGCAGGATAGTGGAAAGGTACAGGACCATCGGGTAAGCCTTGTAAAAACTGCTGTACCCAATCTGAATCTGAATTTTGTAACTCATCAGGCGACCCCGAAGCAGCAACTATGCCATTTGAAAGAATATGTACTTCATCGGCAATAGATAGCACCTCTTTCACATCATGTGAAACCAAAATACTGGTCATCCCTAATGCCTGATTAAGCTCTTTTATTAATGAAACGATCGTTCCTAACGTAATCGGATCTAGCCCTGTAAAAGGCTCGTCATACATCATTAACACAGGATCAAGCACAATTGCTCTAGCTAGTGCTACTCGCCGCGACATACCACCCGAAAGCTCAGATGGCATTAATTTATAAGCACCCCGTAAGCCTACAATTTCCAACTTCATAAACACTAAATCACGAATAATGGACTCAGGAAAATCATAATGCTCACGAATAGGGAAAGCGATATTTTCAAAGACACTGAGATCTGTTAAAAGCGCACCAGACTGGAACAACATCCCCATACGGCGACGTGATTGGTAAAGTTGCTTATTGGATAACGATGGAATGGATTTCCCTTCAACCATGACGTTGCCTTGATTCGGGATAAGTTGCCCACCGATAAGGCGCAGCAATGTAGTTTTACCCGTACCACTTGGCCCCATAATGGCGCTAACTTTTCCTTCTGCAATATCTAGATTAAGGTCAGAAAAAATGGTTCGACCACGATAGGAAAAAGTTAAATCAGAAATTTTTATTAGAGAATTAGGCACATTGAATTTTTATTATTAATAATGGCGGTTATTATAGCACTTATATAGAGACGTTACATGCAACGTCTCTACATAATATAGCATTTTAGCCATATAATTTATCAGGATTCATCAGATTTTCTTCCATATGCTGAATCTCATCAATCCCAGAAATGATATATTTAGGATCAGGCACGATGCTTTTAGAATCAGTTTTTCCTTCATAGTCTATTTCTGTCAAGATATGTTTAATGCAATTAATACGTGCATTTTTCTTATCATCAGAACGTACTATCGTCCATGGCGCAAGACTACGATTGGTTTCATTGAGCATCTGGAATTTAGCAATACTGTATTCATTCCAGTATTTCTGCGCTAACTTATCAACAGGTGATAATTTATACTGCTTTAAAAGATCAGTTTCACGTGATTTAAAGCGGCGTTGCTGTTCTTTTTTTGACACTGAAAAATAGAATTTGAAAAAACTAATACCATCTTTAACCAATAGTTCTTCAAACATCGGCACGGCTTTTAAAAAGCGCTTATGCTGCTCATCCGTACAGAAGTCCATCACAGGCTCTACCATCGCGCGGTTATACCAAGAGCGATCGAAAATGACGATCTCACCCGCTGAAGGAAGATGTTGAATATAGCGTTGAAAATACCATTGGCTACTTTCCTGATCATTAGGCTTTTCCAATGCAACCACACGCACACCACGCGCATTCATCTTAGAAATAATGCGCTTAATAGTTCCGCCTTTTCCCGCCGCATCGCGACCTTCAAACAACATCACAATACGCAAACCTTCTTTTTTAGCCACCAGTTGCAGTTTCATTAACTCTACCTGCAAACGCTTGAGTTCTTCCTCATATTTAAGGTGTTTTTTCTTTATATGAACCGCAACTCGCTTTGATCCTTTTTTCTTATCGCAGTTACGCAATGCAATACCTTCGGTTAATTTAATTTTAGACGCAGGTTTTTTGGTATTCTCTTTTTTATTACCATTATCAGCAGAAGTTTTTATGTCTACAGCAGCATCAACCACCACTTTATTAACCGTAGTCTCTATTTTCTCAGGCTTTTTATCCGTATTATTTTCATCTTTATTCATACATTTACCCTTCTCCAATTTGAAATCAGTACCCTACCATAGGTAGTCGTTTAATAAAATTGATCCACATTAAAATAACCACAACGTCTATAGAAAACTAGAGTGAAAAACTGAAGTTGCCACATCACTCCTTTACCCTATTTCTAATCGAGACACGTTCTGATAACCCTTAGGCAGCATTTTACCGCGTCGTCCACGCTCGCCTTTATATTCCTCTAAATCTTCACCTGCCAGTATTTTATATTTTTTTCCTACATGAATGATTAACTTGGCATCAATAGGCATGGCAATCATTGCAACGACGCTCTCTTCACCTGCTTTAAGCAATTTAGCAGGAATATTAATAATTTTATTTCCCTTTCCTCTGCCTAATTGTGGCAAATCACTCGCGTCTACTATTAATAAATACCCTGCCGAAGTCACCGCTATAATTAAGTCTGTTTCTGGATTAGTAATTTTAGAAGGCACTATGGCTTGTGCATCTTTTGATACGGTGAGTGTCGCTTTGCCTGCTTTTACACGGCTAATCATATTTTTAAATTGACATAAAAAGCCATAACCAAGATCAGTTCCCATGAGATAAAACTCATTATCTTTTATCGATAATGCCGCAAGGAATCTAGCACCTGCGGGGCTTGAAAAACGTCCCGTTAGCGGGTCACCCTGCCCTCTAGCCGAAGGCAAAGAATGGGCTAATAAAGAATAGCAACGCCCTGTGGAATCTAAAAACACCACTTGCTGATTAGAACGACCATGTACTGCTGAAAGGTATTCATCACCTTGCTTATAATTTAACGATTTAGGATCAATATCATGCCCTTTAGCCGCACGAATCCAACCCATTTTAGAAAGCACCACCGTGACAGGTTCAGAGGGAACTAGCGCATTATCATCCAATGCTTTGGCATCATCACGACTTACCAACGGTGAGCGACGATCATCACCATACTCTTCTGCATCATCACGCAACTCTTCTTGCATTAAGGTGGTCATTAACTCAGGTGCTTCAAGTAATCCCACTAAATAATCACGCTCTTCTTCTAATTCTTCCTGCTCTGCTCGGAGTGTAAACTCTTCCAATCGCGCCAAACTTCGAAGACGAATATTTAAAATAGCTTCTGCTTGAGTCTCACTAATACTAAAACGCTTTATCATCACAGGCTTTGGCTCATCTTCGGTACGAATGATGTCAATAACTTCATCAATATTGAGATAAGCAATTAATAAGCCTTCTAAAATATGCAAGCGTGCTTCTACCCTGTCCAAACGCCATTGCGTTCGTCTGGTCATGGTCGTGCGGCGAAATGCTATCCACTCTGTTAAAATAGTGAGTAGATTTTTAACCCGTGGACCGCCATCGACACCGATCATATTCATATTGACGCGATAGCTGCGCTCTAAATCTGTGCTGGCAAATAAATGCAGCATCAGCTGATTAAGATCAACCCGATTAGAACGCGGCGTAATAACAAGGCGCGTGGGCTTTTCGTGGTCAGATTCATCACGTAAATCTGCCACCATTGGCAATTTTTTTGCACGCATTTGTGCGGCTATTTGCTCTAGAACCTTTGCCCCAGAGGTATGATAGGGCAGTGCGCTCACCACAATATCAGCGCCCTCTTTCTCCCATAATGCACGCATTTTCACACTGCCCTTACCACTCTCATACATTTTGAGAATGTCTTTGCGAGAAGTAATAATTTCCGCATTGGTGGGATAATCAGGTGCTAAAATATATTTATGAATATCATCCAATGTTGCATCAGGATTCTCTAGCAAATGCAAACAAGCTTTCACTACTTCACGTAAATTATGCGGTGGCACATCCGTCGCCATACCAACCGCTATTCCCATACCACCATTGAGTAATACATTCGGTAAACGCGCAGGCAATAAAGCAGGCTCATCTAATGAACCGTCAAAATTAGGCTTCCAATCGACGGTGCCCTCACCCAACTCTTTAAGCAA
>JAGLBQ010000177.1 GCA_023146675.1 Cocleimonas sp.
GGATGAAACTTACCCAATACATCACCCACCGTACGCGCTGATTTTTTATGCTTGGAGACTGATGATAAACCCAACTCCGACATCGCGTAAACAATCCTCCGCTGTACCGGTTTTAAGCCATCGCCAATATGCGGCAATGCACGATCAAGAATGACGTACATGGAATAATCCAGATAAGCTTTTTCAGTGTATTCTTCGAGAGGAAGGGATTCAGTCATATTCATAGGTGGTTTTTTTTATTCTCTTAGTGACAAGTCTATCCAGACTCGTACTTTATATTAACAGCTCTGTAGCGGTTTGATTTCGTCAATGTTGCTTTTGATGACATATCGAAAGCTTTCTTTACTTACGTCCCCAAATAGATGCATTTACTGATGGTTTTTCAGGCTCTTCATCTGATTTTTTCTTGGGCTTGCTAGTAGGTATCGGCAAAGGCTTAACGTTATGCTTTGGTGTGTCCTTAGGTTTTTCTGGTTCTTTTTCAGCAGGTGTTTTACTGATTTTTTTATAAGGACTAGCAGGTGCATCGACATTCTTTTCTTGTTTGCGCTTCATCTGTTTTTTATTCGGCCGTTTCTTACCTTTTTCCTTTTTAGGACGACTGCGCGTTGGCGGTGGTGGCGCTATTTCATCCGCTTCAAAGCCTGCTATTGCTTCCCATTGTAAGCGTAGCCCATTGCGTTTTTCGATCACTGTAAAATGCTGATATTCATGATGCGAAATCAACGAAATCGCCACACCCTCTTCCCCTGCACGACCTGTACGCCCTATTCTATGCACATAATCATTTGGGCTACGTGGTAAATCATAATTAATCACACAAGGCAGTTGCACGATATCCAGCCCACGCGCTGCCACATCTGTCGCGATAATAATGCGATTATTTCCTGCTTTAAATTCTTTTAAAACACCTCTGCGCTCATGCTGTTTTTTATTACCATGTAGCGCTAACGCGTCAATTCCTTTATCCGCTAGTTTTTTTACTAAATTATCACAGCTGCGTTTAGCGCTACAGAAAATTAGCACCTGAGACCAATCATTATTTTTTAACAAATCCGCTAATAATGCATTTTTTTGATCAAAATTAACCATTAACACACGCTGATCAATCAGTTCTTTGCCCTCTGCATCCTGCTTAATAATTTCAGGATTATCTAGCACATTTCTTACTAATGGGCGGATCTCATCAGGAAAGGTGGCGGTAAAAAAAAGATTTTGACGTTTATTTGGTAAATACTTAATAATTTGATCGACTTCTTCTTTAAACCCCGTGCTAACTAATCGATCCACCTCATCCAGTACCAACATTTGTAGCTGGTTAAATTTCACCGCTTTTGCTTTGATTAGTTCAAGAAAACGCGCAGGTGTCGCAATTAAAAAATCGGTACCAACACGCAATTCTTTAATGGGTTGCTCTATATTGACCCCACCATAAACACTCAAGCATTTCACCCAAGGATCAATATTTTTAGCAAATTTACGCACCTCCTGCCCGATCTGAATCGCCAATTCACGCGTCGGCACCAGAATCAAAGCGCGCACTTGATGCGCTTGCACCAGTTCTTTTTTATGCCCATACAGAACATCTGACTCACCACGCGTCAATAGATGCAACACGGGCAACACAAATGCAGCCGTCTTGCCTGACCCCGTTTCTGCACCCGCAAGCACATCTCGCCCCTCAAGTATTTTTGGAATAGCGGCCTGCTGAATATCCGTCGGTTGCTCATAACCAACGGTTTTAATAGCAGTAAGTATCTCAGCAGAAAAGCCAAACTTATCAAACGATGTAACAGATGTTTTTTTATACATGGGAGGGTTTACACAGGAAAAAGAGCCGTTATTCTAGCTGAAATTACACTAGCACACGCAAGTATTTTTTTTGATACTTCAAGCGGTAATCTACCTAATGCGTATAACCTCCAGCATTTCTCTTATCGGTAGTGGGTCATTCCTGTGATATTCATGCATGAATATCAATTCCAAACTCAACTTTATTGATCAATAATCCAATCACTGTATCATGCATTTTTTGGCTACCAACTGAGTGTCCCGCCTTAAGTTGGTAGCCGTACTTTTTCCTGCTTTTCCAAGCATTGTGGTCTTACAAAGCGGGCATTTTATTTTTTGGTAATATATCATGAACTGAACTAAATATAGTCTACTCCACAGAAATGACCCACTACCAAATATTTAAAAAAGCACACTGCTTAAACTCAAACCTGTTACCCCCTATTGAACCATGTCTTTTCTTTATCAGAACCCATTGCAATCAATTTTTTCTTCTTTGATTTTTCTTTCTTCTTATCAATCATATCAAGTGCTAAAACACCATTATAAAATGCGTAGACGTAGCGTTTAGGTAATGTCATCCATGCAGAAGCTTCATTTAAACTGGCATGATGCTGATTAAAAACAGCGGCTATTTGCATAATATAAGGAAATTTTTCAACTTTGTTGAGACTAAGCCAATTGGTAATGCCCATTCTTTCATCGGGGTTACACTCTTCAGGCAAACGCCCATACGATACAAGCAAGCTAACAGTCCATATAAAATAATCGAGACTATAGCTAAATAGCTTGCCTTCTAACTGTCCACTACTTATTTTCTCAATTTTCGCCTCATCAACCTCAAGGTATTCAATAAGCTCTTCTACTATATTCTTACTGCAAATTTGCACAAAAAGAGGATTTTCAAGTGCTAAAGTACTATAAACGCGCTTCTCTTCTGGGTTAATAATAATAGAAAAAGGTTTATAGGATAACTCCATCCAGCATTCTGACCGTTCTGTAAACGAGACAGTATCCGCTACATAGGGAAGTAATGTTTCTTCGATCTTAAAGCGAGTATTATCGGGAGAATTTTTTTCATAGCTACCATCTTCATATGTGCCACAGAGTTGTAGCCAACGTAGTTCTGTACTTTTTGCATTAAAAGGGTTATTTGTTTTTTTATCGTCTAATGCTTGTTCAGCATTTTTTTCACTTAGCTCATCAAGAAATGATTGTAGCTCATCTGGTGAAGTAAGTTTATCCTCATCATATGTCTTTTCATTAGATAACGATATTTGATTATCAGCAAACAATACATCTGCATTTTTCATTGAAATACTATCTTGATGATCTATTTTATCTGCAACCTCAGGTTTTTCAGTCTTCTTATTTACCTTATCAAAACTTAATTTTTTATCTAATAAAGAATCTACGTGCTTATGATCAGGCGTAAGCTCTACAAGTGAGATTGATTCATCAAGCTGTGACTCAAGCGTTAACTCTTCTTTTTCTGTATCAAGAATTAAGTCCTCAAATGCGTTTAATTCTTCAAGTGAATTTAATCCTTCAGATAGTGTCTCGAGCGATAGTTCCTCTAGCACACTATCCTCTGCTTCGGAAGATAGCGCCATATTTTCAAATGACATTAGCCCCTCGACTTCCGTATCAAGAGGTTCTTCGATATCGTTTAATTCATCACTTTCTAGAGAGAACTCATCTGGAACATTTTTTTCCTCTATTTTTGACACTAAAACCAGATCATCAAATGAGCTTAGCCCCTCTACTTCAATTTCAAGAGATTCTTTGCTGATATTTAATTCGTCGCTT
The DNA here is from genome assembly GCA_023146675.1 of Cocleimonas sp. Lineage (GTDB taxonomy): Bacteria > Pseudomonadota > Gammaproteobacteria > Thiotrichales > Thiotrichaceae > JAGLBW01. Next base: position 3,601 of record JAGLBQ010000177.1, read on the forward strand.
TCTAAAGGCAACTCCTCTGATGCATTTTTCTCCTTTATTTCCGATGATAAAGAGAGATCTCCAAATGAGCTTAGCCCTTCTGCTTCTATATCAAGAGATTCTTCAATAGCATTTAATTCATCATTTTCTAGAGACAATTCATCTGGTATCTTTTTATCTTCTTTTTTTGAAGATAAAACCATGTCTTCAAATGAACTTAGCCCTTCTATCTCCGCATCTAGAAATTCCTTGCTAGCGTTTAATTCATCACTTTTTGGAGATAACTCTTCTGCCGTACTTTTCTCCTCTGTTTTCGATGATAAAGACAAATCTTCAAATGAGCTTCGCCCTTCTATCTCCGTATCTAGAGATTCGTTGCTAGCGTTTAATCCATCACTTTTTGGAGATAACTCTTCTGGCGCACTTCTCTCCTCTATTTTTGATGATAAAGCCAAATCTTCAAATGAACGTAGCCCTTCTACTTTCGTATCCAGAGATTCTTTGTTAGGGTTTAATTCATCACCTTCTGATAAAAGTGGTGAATCAAGCTCTTCATTTAACGCTTCAAACAGAGCATCTGGTTTAGTGACGACAACATCCCCTTTCTCCATTATAAAATCATGATGACTATTTAGCTCAAAAACTGAGCTGGACTCAATCATTTTTTGCGTTATATTTAGGTTATTATTTCCCTCAAAATTATTAATCAGATCCGCCGCTTCTAGCAGTATATTCGGCGTAATGGGTCGTGGAAAATAAAAATAATTGCTATCATCTTTACGACAGTTAGAAAGAACTAATGTTGGTTTATTTTCCTGAGCATATAAGTTCTCCCAAGCCTCAATCGCTCCTTGCTCATCGAAGTTCGTAATATAAGCTTGTGCATCTTTGCCTAACACTTCAGTGAATTTTTGCGAGCCTTCCTGTGTCGCAAAGTAGAACTCCACGATTGCTTGCTGAATCATGGTTAATCCAACAAGTGCTACTTTTATGGGTGTTTTAGTCGTATCACTAGCCATTGTGATAGTATTTGTTATTGGTTTAGTCATTTTTATTTTTAAGTTGATTATTGATGATAAATGTATCACCTATTCTAACAGGTGTAATTAGATTGAAGATGAATAGAACTTTAATCTCGTCACTTTACCTCCCTATAATTGATCAAGTTGAGTAACAATTATTATGCAAATACAGTGGTATCCCGGTCATATGCACAAGGCAAGCAAAGAGCTAAAAGAAATCTTGCCCTCCGTTGATTTAATTATTGAAATACTAGATGCACGCATCCCCTTTAGCAGTCAAAACCCTATGCTGGCATCAATCCGAGGTGATAAACCCTGTATTAAAATATTAAATAAAGATGATTTAGCAGATGCGGATAGAACACAGCAATGGCAGGAATATCTGGATCAGCAAAAAGGCATTAAAACAATTGCTATCAATATGTCGCATCCTGAACGTATTAAGCAACTGATCGCCTTATGTCATAAGATGGTGACAGGCAAAAAAACAAGTGATGAGCCTCTAAATGCGGTTATTATGGGCATCCCAAATGTTGGAAAATCAACTATTATCAATATATTAGCAGGGCGAGGAATCGCTAAAACAGGCAATGAACCTGCGGTAACAAAGGGACAACAACGAATTGCATTAAAAGAACACAATATTCTCCTCTTTGATACGCCTGGAATGCTATGGGGCAATATTGAAAACATGAACAGTGGCTATCGTTTAGCCGCAACAGGCGCGATTAAAGACACAGCTATTGATATTGATGATGTGGGTTTTTTTACTGCTGAGTATTTAATAAAGGAATATCCTCAGCCACTTATAGAACGCTATCAATTGCAAAACGCACCCACCACAGAGCTGGAATTTTTAGAAGAACTCGGCAGAAAAAGAGGCTGTCTGCGCTCAGGTGGGAGGGTGGATTTAGTTAAGGCATCAAAAATTCTACTAACGGAACTACGCGCTGGAACGCTTGGAGGAATAACGTTTGAAACGCCGAACATGATGGAAAAGGAATTAGAAGAAACGGCTATTATTGTTGCCAAAAAAGAGAAAAAAAAGGCAGAACGTAAAGTGAGAGGCAAGAAAAGAAGATGATATCAATATTGACAAGATAAATTTTGAATGACCTACCTTGCCTAATAATAAAGCGTATCTCGGCTTAATTTAATCAATTTAGGTTCGATTCAATACCGCTTTCAAAGCACTCTGATCAAAATCACTGGTGACAATAGACTCACCATAAGACGTTATCAACACTAAGCTCAATACGCCGTCTTGGACTTTTTTATCAATAGACATCAAGTCTGCAAATCGCTCAGGAGATATTTCTTGGGGTGGCTCTATCGGCAAATTAGCCTTGAGAAGAAGCTTTTTCACACGCTCCACATCATTCTGCTCAATCCAACCCATTTTTTGCGATAGCTCTGCTGCCATTACCATACCAACCGCTATTGCTTCACCGTGCAACCATTCGCCATAGCCCATACCTGTTTCTATTGCATGTCCAAAGGTATGCCCCAAGTTTAATAAAGCGCGCTGCCCTGCTTCACGCTCATCGGCGGCGACAATTTCTGCTTTATGCTGACAAGAACGATAAATAGCAGTGCTTAATGCGTCTTTATCACGCTGTAATAGCTTTTGCATATTATCATCCAGCCAATCAAGAAACTCTGGATCACGAATAAAGCCGTACTTAATAACCTCAGCAAGACCTGCGCTAAGTTGTTTGTCATCTAAGGTATCGAGTGTGTCTATATCAACCAATACACATTGTGGTTGATGGAATGCTCCAATCATATTTTTACCCAAGGGGTGATTAACCCCTGTTTTCCCCCCCACTGACGAGTCAACCATCGCCAATAAAGTGGTAGGAACTTGAATAAAATGAATACCGCGCTGATAACAGGCGGCTGCAAACCCCGTCATATCGCCAACAACACCGCCACCAAGTGCTAACAATGTGCTTTTACGATCACAACGTGCGCTTAACATCTCGGTGAAAATCTGTTGCTCTACTTCCAATGTTTTATATTTTTCACCATCAGGCAAAATCACATCCGTATTTTTATAAGGCGCAGTCACTTGATGTAATGCCTCTAAATAAAGGGGTGCGATGGTTTCATTGGAAACGATAGCAGTAGTTTTTCCGTGTATATGAGACTGGATTAACTCTTCATGCTTTAATAAGCCTGAGCCAATATGAATTGGATAACTACGAT
>JAGLBQ010000178.1 GCA_023146675.1 Cocleimonas sp.
TCCATTAAGCGTAAGTCGGTTGCATCACCAAACCCTACTTTGTAGCCATTGGTGCAGGCATCAACAAAGCAATCATGATCCATTTCAACCGCTCGATACGTCACATCATTGGCATCAAGCGCACTAGCTAATCGCCTGCCAACCTCACTCATACCGACAACAATTACGGATGCCTCAAGGGAGCTACTATCCTCTATACCTTTTTTACTCTTATCCCAATCTTGATCTGCCCATTTGCGTGCCAATTTTTGTGCCATCGTAACGAGTATCGGGGTTAATGCCATGCTTGCTGCAACGGCTATAATCAAAATAGATGAATATTCACTGCCTAAGGCACCTTGGATTGAGGGAATAGCAAAAATAACAAAAGCAAACTCACTTCCTTGAGAAAGTAAAATACCCATTTGTAAAGCACTGCGTGATTCTATTTTCAATGAACGAGCCGCGAAAAAGATCAACACAGCTTTGACCATCACCAACACAACAGCAACTAGTGCAATTTTCCAACCTTCATGCAAGATGACCTGTACATCTAAAGTCATTCCAACCGTGATAAAGAAAAAGCCTAGCAATAAACCTCTAAATGGCTTCACTTCGGTTTGAACAACATGGCGGTACGGGGTTTCAGAGATAATCATCCCTGCTAAAAAAGCACCCAATGTCATTGAAAGACCAAAAAAGGCGGTCGCCGCTGCGGTTGCAAGGACGATGAATAAAGCGGTTGCCGTAAACATTTCATGATCTTTGGACTTGGCAATCAGATTGAAAAGTGGTCCAATGACAAAACGTCCAATCAAAATAGCAGCAGCAAAGGCGAGGACGGCTTTAATGGTAGCGATACCAATCACACTGCCTAAAGCAACGTCTGAATCTCCCATTGACCCTGCAAGAATCAGCAGAAAAATGGCGCAAATATCTTGAAAAATCAACACTGCAGTTGAAGAAACAGCCACAGGGCATTGACTTTGATGGTTATCTGATAAAATCTGAGCAACTACTGCCGTTGATGAGAGCGCTAAGGTTGTACCGACCACAATTGCAAAGTCCATACTTAACCCCATTGCAAGTGCAATGAGGGTAAAAGCTCCTGTACAAAGAACAACCTGCATTGGTGCTAAACCCAGTATATCTCTGCGTGCATCCCATATATGTCCAGCAGAAAAATGCAAACCGATATCAAATAACAGAAAAACAACCCCTAGTTCGGCTAGTAAACGCGTTGTTTCACTTTCTTCTATCCAACCAAATCCATGCCCTCCTATCAACATACCTGCAATAAGATAACCCACAATAGGACTCATTTTTAAAGGACGCATTACGCCAATAGACAATATGCCAATAACAAGAAGTATTAGAACGGGCAATAGGTGATGTGCTTCTTCCATAGTCTATCATTCCTTGATATGTACAATATGGTGGAGGAGAAATAAGGGGAACTCTAAAAAATAAAGCCCTAAAGGTACGGTAACAAATATTTATGCTGTTTTTTGCCTAGAAGAGAGATAAGAGAAGTCATTCAAACTATTTTTCTTATATATATCTATAACACTTATTATAACAATGGGTGAATAATGTTTATATAGTGGTCATCCTTAATACTAAAAATAATCTATAGAAGTTGCAGTATTGAGCTATTTGAGAAATGTGCTAGGAGATCTATGGTTTCATAATTTATGGTATAAAATCACAGTTTCTGCCCAATCAATTAACCACGAATATTGAAGATTTACTTATAAGCACCTGCAAAAAAACACATTTTTATGAATTGACACTCCTTACGCAACTGCCATTTCATTTTCTAGAAATAATTTAACTTTCTCCATTTCACTATTAGCAAGGTTACAAAGTTGCTGTAACCCATTGATATCAACGCCCTGCTCGGGGTTTTCTATTTTTTCCTCTATATCAATACAATAACTAGCCATCTGCTCTGCACCGATATTCTTGGCACTTGATTTTATCGTATGTGTCGCTGTTGAAATAATACCAATATCATTGCTATCAATACCTTTTTGTATATCTTGCAACAAGATAGCGCTATCTTCCAGAAAGGCATCAATTAAGATCGGCAAAAGGTCTTCCATATTTTCTTTAAGTGTATTAAATATATCTTGATCTATCGTTATTTTTTTGTTCATAATAATACTTGATTTGAGGTTAGAGAATAAGGGGTTTCCCTATAGTATAGGTAGAAAAATAGACAAAAAATACCGCCAGTTGATCAATGGATCCTATAAAAAATCAAACAAAAAATAATGTCCATAGATCGTAAATAAACCATACTTTCTTTACAAGAAAACAGGTTTATGCCACGATATCTGGTTAATTAACTATCAAAAATAACAATAAAGTCGAAGACTAAAAAATGAAAATTCTTGTTGTGGATGATGCGCGAGATATGCGCATAGTCATCCAGCATTTACTAAAAAAACTTGGGCATGATGTCGATACTGCTGTCGATGGCGAGGATGGCTGGGCTAAATTACAGGAGAATAACTACCAAGTTGTTGTTAGTGACTGGGTAATGCCAAAAGCTGATGGTATAGAGCTTTGCAAACGTATTCGAGCTGCTGAATTTCCCCAGTATATCTATTTTATTCTCCTCACTGGAATGTCTGGTAAGCAGAATTTAATGAGTGGCATTGAGGCAGGAGCTGATGATTTTGCAACGAAACCTGCTGAGATCACTGAGCTTGAAATTCGTTTAAGATCAGCTCAACGTGTGGTGGATCTAGAAACAACATTGGCACAACGTAATGTTGCACTCCACGAAGCACATTCTCGAATTCAAGAAGATCTTGTTAATGCTGAAAAAACACAACTTAGCCTCCTTCCTGAGCCTTTAGATACTGACTATGTAAAAAGTGCTTGGCTCTATAAGCCTGCTATTTATGTGGGGGGTGATACCTTTAATTATTTTTCCCCTGCTTCAGATATTTTAGTGTTTTTTAGCATTGATATTTCAGGACATGGTATCTCATCGTCAATGTTATCTATGTCATTACAATCCTCATTAGCGTTCAAACGTGGTCTCTACGGTACTCCACCTATACAGCATGATAATATTGCTGATATGCCAGCACTTTTTGCACACAATCTTAATAAAATGATCGTGGAATATAAAACAGATCATTATCTAACGATGATTTTTGGCATTATCGATTTTAAAAATAAAGATGTTCATTATGTACAAGCAGGACACCCACATCCAATGTGGTTTGATAAAAAAACAGAATCCTTACAATGCTTAGAAGTAAACGGCTTCCCTGTTGGCTTATGGGATGGTGCAGAATATGAATCCCAGCATAGGAAATTCTCAAAGGGAGATAAATTTATTGTTTACTCTGATGGAATTAGTGAAAATAAATCTGCTTTAAATAATGAACTATTAGAAGCTGATAACCTTTATGAGCATTTTAATGAGATAAAAAATGGATCTGTTGATGAGATTATAGAAAAAATATCATCAACATGGCTAACAGAAGATCAAATGAAAGCCTTACCTGATGATTTAAGTATATTGGCTTTTGAATTTAAATAATAAATACAATAAAAGGAAACTAACATGAATATCAACATTACAAAAAAAGACTCATTATCAATTATTTCTCTTAATGAAACACGTCTTGATGCTTCAATTGCACCTCAGTTTAAACAAGAAATGGAAAAAATCATTGCTGATGGTAATACCCAAATTATTCTAGATATTAGTAAGCTTTCTTTTATGGACAGCAGTAGTTTGGGAGCAATGGTTGCCGTATTAAAAGCAATGGGAAACCAAGGGAAAATGGTGGTTAGTGGTGCATCGGGCGTGGTATTGGACTTGTTTAAACTAACCCGCATGGATAACGTCTTTACCCTAGTAGAAACAACAGAAGATGCACAACAGTATTTTACTGAAACAGCATAATTTTTTACATTAGGAGATATTGATATTAAGGGGGAGTACATGAACAATAGGTTAAATTCAGCCCAAGAAAAACAAAAAAACACGCTAGAAGATACTTTTATCATTGAAAAATTAATGGTGAATTGTTCAATAACAAGTGATTTTTCTGAAGTAAGAAAACTATCTAGTGAGTTACAATACTTTTGTGATCAAGAGCAGTTAAACAGTGATATTTCAGGGGTATTAGAGCTTATCCTAGTTGAAGCAGTTAATAATGTCATTGAACATGCTTATGATAACAAACCTGGCTTTCCTATTGATGTGAAATTTGAAGCCTTTTTGACAAAAGTTGTTATCTGTATAAAAGATCAAGGTTTAGCTGTTCCTGATGTCGTTCGCAATCGTGATGCAAAAACGGATATGCCAAATATTACTGAACTGCCTGAAGGTGGCTGGGGGCTAGGTTTGATTTACACTCTAGCAGATGATATTGAACATAGTAATAAAAATGGTTTTAATATAATGATTATAACAAAAAAACTTTAAATTATTTACCACTTAAAAAAACAATAAAAACAAGTGATTCGTTATGAAAACAGCAGAGTATGAGGGCGGTTATTTTCACACACCCTTTTCTGAAAAAAACAAACGTGCCTTTATCGTTATTTTAGTTGCACTTTTCCCTATTGTATTAACTTCAATTGTTTTTTTTATTATTATTACACTAGGGAATATTTCATTCCCCGATAAAATTACACATGAAAGTGAGTTTGGAAAAATAACCTCTCCTCTTAACAATACGATTATTAATAAAAAATTTTTTATTTCTGGAATACTATCTGAGCTTCCCAAAGAACAATCTATTTATTTATTAGAAAACAGAGAAGGTCTTTTTTGGCCAAAATATAACTTAGGTTCTCAAGCAAAACAATGGAGTAAAAAGCTAACAGCCCATAGTAAAAAAGGTCAGTTTTCATCCTATCTTTTAGTTAAAGCAAATGTAGAAGGTCAAAAAATATTTGAAACTTGGTTTGAGACTAGCCGAAAAACAGGACAATACCCTGGAATAAAACAGATAAACTTCGCTCAAATTGTCGCAAAAATAAGAGTAAAAACAAAATGACGGCAGTCACAAAACCCATACGCATGAACTGGTTAGATGCCGCTCGACTAGCAGCTGCATTTGGTATTATTGGCGTCCATTCAACTAGTGACCGAATGGGTAAAGCATTTATAGATTATGACGTGCAAGATAGGATATTCCCTGTCTTAATGCGCACCGTCAGCGAACTGGCGAATAGTGAATTTTTCTTCTTTTTAGCCTTATTTCTACTGGCGTTTAAATTAGAAAGAAGACCGATGTCTTACGCTGCAACCATGCATCAACAGGCACAGCGTTTATTGATTCCCTTTGCCTTTTGGACGATTTTTTATGCTTTTTTTGTGCTGTTTAAAGCCAATGCCTTTGGCTATTTAGACCCAATGGTTGAAAGGGTGATGTCACCCAGTATTTGGGTCGATTATTTCTTATTGGGATCATCGCAATACCATATGCACTTTATCCCCACCATTTTCTTGATTTTACTGTTTCACCCTATTTTTAAATTAGCACTTAAACAGCCCTTATTAGGATTAATCTTAATTCCCTTATTGGCTTTTAACCTTTCTATGAGCACATGGATTTGGTCAAACTTAACGGATCGCACTACGATTGATTATCTAGCACGTGCTAGCAAAGTACTTTCTTATTTGGGTTATGGGTTTGCCGCTTACGCTATTTTAGGTCTGTGGCAGAGAAAATTTGATGCTAAATTATCAAAGCAAATACTCTATTTCTCACTAGTAATTATTGCCATTATGTTTTTAGTCAAGCTAACCTATGCCGCTAATAGCATTCAATCAGGGGTTTATGCACCACGTATAGGCATGATCTATTTTAGCCATACCATATTACCCATTTTCATTATATTAGCTTTTTTAGGTAGTCAACATTTTGCATGGCCAGAAAAAATGAGTAACTGGTCTAAATATACCTTTGGTACTTATTTAATGCACCCTATTGTTATTGATTTAATTGATATTAGCATGAAAGGACATCAATTATTGCCTTATCAATATGTACTTTTTAAATATACAATAACACTCAGTATTACCTTTAGCTTAGCTATTTTAGTGAGTCGAATTCCTTTTGTTGCTTGGACTATAGGATTAGGTCCATTACCTTTTTCTAAAGCTTGGAAAAATAAGGAACATAATAAGAAACCTGTAGCTTTACCTGCTACCTAGAAAATATTCATGCTATACAAAACACTCATTGCTGCTATTTTTATATTGATGACTTGGTCTAGTATCAAACAATCAAAAATGGATGCATTCAATAACAAAAATCATCAGAATTTTTTAGTAATGCAACAGCAGTTATTAGCATCACACAAAAAAATATCACAACAGCAGAAGGATTTTAAGAAACAGCTTACTTTAGTCATGAATGAACAAAAGCTATTAGGAGAAAAAATATCTCAGCCACCCGTAAAAAAGATAAATAAAAAACCTATTAAAAAACAAATCAAGAAAAAAACAGGTGCCGATATTATTGCGAGTCTTAATAAACATTTAAAGACTACTGAAAAATATCGCAAGAAAAAGGAATTAAAGAATGCCTCTAAATCATTACTTAAATTCAAGGAGGAGCTATGGAAGGCACGAAAAAATAAAGAGATTAACAAAAAAACGGTATTATCCATGCTATCTCCCATTGATATTACACTGAAAAAATGGAAAGCAAAAAAGGCAACCTTCACGACTAAAATAATTAACAATAAAATGAAGTATTTAAGTGTAAAAAAGGTCTCAAAATGAAGATGTCACCAACAACAAAAAAGACATACTTACTCCTCTTTAATCACTGGGTAGCCCCTGTTTTAATGGGTGCGCTCATTGTTACACCTATTATTTACTTCTCATCACCAATAGAAGCAGAGTCTTTAATAAAAAATAATACCACGATCAATCCACTATCAAAATTCGCCAAAAAAAATTCAGTATCAGGTGCTTCTTGTAGTTTTAAAGCTACAAATAATCAATGTTTTGTTGAGCGACAGGCATTATGTGAAGCGGATATGCAGGCTGCAAAAATTGCATGGAAATATTTTGAAAATAATTATCAAGAAAAAACAGGGTTATTTAATGCTGCTAATAAATATCCATCTACCACAATGTGGGATACAGGATCAGCATTAGCTGCAACCATAGCAGCACAAGATTTTGGCTTAATTTCAAAAAAGGAATTTGATGACAAAATTACTGCTTTATTAAAGACACTTGTAACGATGGGACTATTTAACAAAGAAGCGCCCAATAAAGTATATAACACCAAAACCATGAAAATGGTGACCTATGGAAATAAAGTAACACCTGATGGTATTGGGGTTTCAGTCCTTGATATGGCACGTTTAATCTCATGGTTGAATACACTATCCTGCAAACATCCAAAGTTTAGACATCAAGTAAAACAAGCAATGAGCCGATGGAAGTTTGATCGTCTGATCAAAGATGGGCGTATGATTAGTTTAAAGCGTGATATGAAAACTAATGAAATTAAAATGTTTCAAGAAGGTCGTTTAGGTTATGAACAATATGCCGCTAAAATTATGCAACGCAATGGTCTAAGTCTTCCTGATTCGTCGACTTATCATAATGAGAACAAACAGAATTTTGAGATATACGGCATCACAATTGCAACCGATAACCGTACCCCCACTAAGTTTCATTCCAGTAATTCAGTGGTGACAGAGTCTTATGTAATGGATGCGATTGAGAATGGTTTTGATGAAGAAAATACACCATTAATTAATAATATTTACCAAGTACAAAAACAACGCTGGCTTAATGAGGGCATTGTGACTGCGGTATCGGAAGATAATATCAATAAAAAGCCCTATTTTGTTTATAACACTATCTTTTCCGGTGGCGATATTTGGATTGCTAAATCATCAAAAGGGGATGTCTTAAAATCCCATAAAACGGTTTCGACTAAAGCTGCGATTGCACTGGCTCTATTGTACCCTAATGATGAATATAGCGACGTATTAATTGATAAAGTCAGCAGTGCCTATGATCTTGAAAAGGGCTGGTATTCAGGTGTTTATGAAAATGGTGAAGGGTATAATACCTCGGCAACAGCCAATACAAATGGTGTTATTTTAAGTGCATTACTGTATAAAAAATATGGCTCAACTCATGATGTTTGTCGTCGTTGCGTTGAGCAAAAACCTTTTTTAAAAACAACACCTAGTACTTGTGAGATAGCCAAAAAGTGAATATTTATATATTGATTATCAGCTTATTATTGGGCACTTCATCATTGCTAGCAAATGCTGATATATTAAATACAACGACAGAAAATATTAAATCATCCGATATTGAAGCCATTTCAACCGTTATTAATAAACCTAAGAAGGTTAAGAAAAATAAGCCTAAAAATCACGGTTTATCAGGACAGTTTTCTTATAAAGGTGCATTAGGTTCAAGCAGTAAAAGTATCAGTGCCAGTGTGAAATGGAAACCTGATCCTAAAGATTATTATTACGCAAAAACCAGCATAGCCCGTGATTTATCCAAGCATCCTAAAGATGATTTTACCTATGGCTGGGGAATAGGCTATGACGACTGGCACGAAGGTACATGGACAGTGCAAGTGAATCACTGGGGAGGTATTGTTCCTGAAAAAGGTTTAGATACTTACAGTGCTGCGGCTAGCTTAGGCTATAAAGTAAAATCAGAGTTTTTAAAAAAGAATAAATTAAAATCAGGCATTACCATTGCTAAGCAACTGGGCGGGGACTCAGACTTTAAAATGAGTGCTTCACTGGGTTGGTCACCCGCACAATATTGGACTATTAAAGGTATTTTAGTTAAACCTTTAAATGGTGATGATCCCGTGTGGAACTATATTATTGGCTATGACGACTGGCATCCGAATACTTTTGGATTTGAGTACAGTAATTATAATTCTAACTCTTTGTATGAAACTACCTTTAAAAAAAATGGGAAGTTAGCAATAACGTATAAATGGAGTTGGTAATTTCATTGGGGAAATAAGATCAGGCAGAATGTGCTGACGATAAGACGCACATCAAATAGTGCTTTACGACTATGGGGATAGTTATTAAAAATAATAAATTATGAGTGCACTAAATATTCAAAAAACAATCAATTTTTTAGTATTCAAGAATTATCATTTTTAAAAAGCTAACAAATAAAACAATCTAAAAATAAGAAGATAAATTATGGGCTTTTACTTCGAAAAATTTGAACACAGAAAACCAGAGCCTCCTCTGGAGCATAATAAAACCGTTGAGACACTTTGGCATTTTTTTGCGATTATGGCGCTGATTGTGGGTGCGTGGTATATCTCATGGCGCTGGATGTATTCTTTAAATTACGAGGCGCTTTGGTATGCTATTCCTTTAGCGATTGCTGAAACAGGGGCGTATATCGGCCTAGCGTTATTTACCTTTAATTTATGGAAGGTGGAGGATACGCCAAAGCAAACCGCTGCGAGTTTACTCAGTGAGGTGGTGAATTATGAGCCTCAGCAAGACCGTCCGATTATTGTTGATGTTTATTTCCCGACTTACGATGAAGATCCTGAATTAGTACGCCTGAGTTTGTTGGATGCAAAGAAGCTACTGAATCCTATGAAGGTGGATATCCATATTCATGTTTTGGATGATGGCGGACGTGCCGAGATGTTGCAAGTTGCTAATGAAGAAGGGGTTAATTACATCACCCGTGAAGGAAATATCGGTTTTAAAGCGGGTAATTTACGCAATGCAATGGAGCAAACCATCGGTGATTTCATTATTATTTGCGATGCTGATACACGTCCGTTTCCGACCTTATTACAAAATACCTTAGGTTATTTTCGTGATCCTGATGTGGCTTGGGTGCAAACCCCGCAATGGTTTTTTGATCTTCCTGAGGGGAAATCTTTAGACGATGCGATGGGAAAATACCTTTCTACTCCAGGGCGTTTACTCGGAAAAGG
>JAGLBQ010000179.1 GCA_023146675.1 Cocleimonas sp.
GGTGAGCATATTGCCAAGCAGGTAAAAGAAGATACCGCCAAAATTATCAAACTCACAGGCGAAGAAAGCATTGATAAAGGTTTGCAAGACACCATTCGCCAACAGGTGGTACAACAGCATGAATTTACCCCGTACCGCTTCCATGTTTCAGAAGATATTTACACTTCTATCGTTCTACATTCAGATGTAGATAGAAATTGGAAGTCCGTACTGCACCCTGAAGTAGAGTCTAAAATGCTCTCTCCGCAAGACCTACTGACATGGACAATCCAGCGTTTTAAATACGCAGGTGGCACGCTTGATATTGCCAAAAATGATAACCCAGTGTTTCGAAAAGGTATGTCAATGCCGCAACGCTTTATGTATGCCACCACTATTTGGTCGTATATTGGCGGTATTTGGAATGCTATTTTTCTTACCGCCCCGTTAATTTATTTATTCTTTGCTATTTCACCTGTTGCCAGTTATTCAGTTGAATTTTATCTGCATATTTTACCGTTTTTATTACTCACTGAAATCGCCTTTATGTTAGGAGGATGGGGGCTGGCAGGCTACCCCTCCAAAGCCTCCTATTTAGCCTTTTTTCCCACTAATTTAAGAGCGCTGTGGACAGTGATTAAAGGCGAAGAAATTAGCTTTCCTGTCACACCAAAAGATCGTCAAGAAGGTAGCTTTTTACATTTAGCCATCCCGCAAACGGTGATTATTATTCTCACCATTATTGGTATTTTTTATGCGTGGGGACAGTATGGATTAGAACATCCTTCTTATTCAATCAGCGGAGTGTTACTCAATACCTTTTGGGGACTAAATAATATAGTGGCACTGAGCAGTATTGTGTTTGCCGCTTTTTGGCAACCTGAAGAAGAAAAACAAGCTGCTGTAAAAGAAAACATTGAAACAGGGCAAGCCGTGGGGCAAACATCATGAATATTAAACAAAACCTAGTACGAGCGCGTTCGCATATTATCTTTATGATCGCCGTTAGTTGCGCCTTTGGTTTGGTGATCTTCCTAGAAGGGCTAAATTTTGAAACCCGTGTGACACCCAAATCAACACTGAAAAAAAGCTTTGACTTAGCAATGCCCGCGATGCGTGATTTAAGTACCGAAGAAAAGCAGTGGGCCACTATTGCATGGAAATATTTTGAAAATAATACCATTGAATCCACAGGGATGGTGAACTCGGTCGATAGCTATCCTTCAACTACCTTGTGGGATAGTTCTTCTTATCTCATGGCACTTATATCCGTGCAACGATTAGCCATGATTGAGCCGAGTGAATTTAAACAACGGGTGGGAAAATTCTTAGACAGCTTAGTAAGTTTGCCACTGTATGAAAACAAATTACCGAATAAAGTCTATAACACAGAATCACTGAAAATGGTGGATTATCAAAATAAACCCGTTGAAAAAGGCATCGGCTGGTCAGCTCTGGATATTGGTCGTTTAATGGTTCCACTCAATATTTTAGTCTGGAACTACCCTGAATTTACCCCAAAAGTACGCAAAATAACCCAACATTGGGATCTTGCGGCTGTGGTTAAAGAAGGAGAATTAATCGGTGCTTTAAATGAAAACGGTAAAACAGCCTATCTGCAAGAAGGACGTTTAGGCTATGAAGAATACGGCGCAAAAGCGTTTCAATTGGTTGGATTAGATGTCAGTAATGCCATCGATTACACCACATGGGTAAAATTTATTGATATCCACGGCATCAATATTCCCACCGATAGCCGTACACCTGAAAAATTCACCGCACATAATTACGTGGTCAGCGAACCCTATATTTTAGACGGACTAGAATACGGTTGGGATCAAGTCTCACGTGAATTCTCAGGGCGTGTTTACAGCGTGCAAAAAGCACACTATGAAGCCACAGGCAAATTAACAGCAGTCAGCGAAGACAATATCGACCAAGCCCCTTACTTTGTCTACAACGCCGTTTTCACCGACGGTAAAAAATGGAATGCGATCACCGAAGACGGCAAAGATGCCAGTGAGTTTAAAACTCTCAGCACTAAAGCCGCTTTTGGTTGGCATATGCTCTATGAAACTGATTACACCAAAAAACTCATGGGCGCAGTCAGCAAACTTTATGATCCAGAAAAAGGCTGGTACTCAGGTTTATATGAAAAGTCAGGCAAGCCCAATAAAGCACTAACGGCCAATACCAATGGCATTATTTTAGAGACCTTGGCGTATAAACAGACAGGTATTTTATTGAAACCGTAATAATTATTTTCTGTAGAGATATTGCATACAATGTCTCTACAGAAAACCATTGCAATTCCAAATAATTGAATCCTATGAAAAAAAGACTACTTATCATTCTTTTTCTACTCTCAACCTCCACAAGTGCGA
Organism: Cocleimonas sp.; assembly: GCA_023146675.1. Taxonomy (GTDB): domain Bacteria; phylum Pseudomonadota; class Gammaproteobacteria; order Thiotrichales; family Thiotrichaceae; genus JAGLBW01. The sequence continues at coordinate 2,364 of JAGLBQ010000179.1, forward strand.
CTGAGTATACTTTTGGTATCGTTCCACAGCAAAGCTGGTCTAGGGTTAGCCATTAATAAAAAACTAGCCATTTTAATGAATGGCAATGTAGACGTTGAAAGTAAATATGAAAAAGGCTCTATTTTTTCTTTTTCTTTAAATGCACCCTTTGTTGAAAAAGAAATTTTTGAAGAAGAATATAAACGGCTAAATAAAGAAAATAATAGCCAACTAAACAACCTAAATACTCAAGTTCTTTTAGTTGAGGATAATCGTACTAACCAAATGATTGCCGCTAAACCACTAGAAAAAATAGGCTGCAAGGTAACCATTGCTAATAATGGAGTGGAATCCCTAGATGCCTTAAAACATTATAATTTTGATATTATTCTCATGGATTGCCAAATGCCAATTATGGATGGCTTTGAAGCCTCTAGAAATATTCGAAAATCAGGCAATAATATCCCTATCATTGCCTTAACAGCCAATGCTCAAGAAGAAGATAAAAAATTCTGTTTACAAGCAGGAATGAATGATTTCATGAGTAAACCATTTGAACCAAAAACACTGTATCAGAAAATTTTAAACTATTTATGAACTACCTATTCTATATACTATCTAGTATAAAAAAAATAACTCATAAACTTTCAAAAATAGCCATGCCTGACGATATACTGTCAAAGAAAAATAATGAAATTAACTTACCTAAAAGTTTCTCCAAAAAAGATGTTTTTTATCGTTATTCCATTGTATTCTTTTTTGCTTTTGTGCTGATTATTGGAAGTGGTATTATGCTTTGGTATATTCATAGTGAAACCAATAATATCAATAAAAATGCAGCAAAAAATGATGTTAAAAATTTTGCTTTATCGGTATCTAAGTTTCGTGATTTTTATAGTAAGGTCATTTTACCCGCCGCCAGAGAGCACGGCATGACCATCACACATGATTACATTAATAAAGCAGGCACTTTGCCCCTACCTGCTACCTTTGCAAAAGATTTTGGGCATTCTCTTTCCTCTGGAGAATCCAACCTTAAAGTCAAACTTTATAGTGATTTACCCTTTCCTTGGCGTCATGAAAATATTGATGCTTTTGAGAGAGAGGCATTAGCAACACTAAAGAAAAATCCAACTCAGCCCATTTGGGCATTTGAAACACTCGATGGACAACCTGTATTGCGTTATGCACGTGCTGACGTAATGACTGAAAGTTGTGTGGGTTGTCATAATACCTATCCAGGAACCCCGAAAGGAAATTGGAAAGTGGGGGATGTGCGTGGCGTGCTTGAAGTCATTCGTCCCATGTCTGCTATTGAATCAAACAATTTATTGAAAAATTCTTTTCTGATGATGCTGGTATTGATCCTTTCCATGGTTATGTTGATTTTCTTTGTGCTTCGCAAGCTCAGTGCTACCATTAAAATTGCTTATGACTCCTATATCACCTCAAAAGAGGCAAATAAAAAACTCACCACAGAAATATTGCAACGCAAAAAAATAACCCATCATTTGCGTGCCAGCGATATTAAAATGCGCGCAATTGTAAACTCAGTTGAAGAAGTCATTATTGTTATTAATAAAATAGGTCTTATCACTGAATGCAATCATGTGATTGAGAGCATGTTTGGTTATAAAAAAGAAGAGGTTTTAGGACAAAATATTACTCTCTTAATGACAGGATCACATAAGTCATCTCATGACGGTTATATTCAAAAATATATCAGCGGTCATATTGGTAGTGTGATGGGGCAAAATCGCGTGTTTTTTGCCTTGCGAAAAAATGGTGAAAAATTCCCAATAGAGTTATTCGTCAATGATGCGCGAGTTGGTAAAAACATTATGTTCACAGGCACTATTCGTGATATTACCCACCGTCGCGCTGAAGAGGAAGCAATTGCTAATGCACACCAAGCTGCAATTGACTCAGCCAATATGAAGAGTGAGTTCCTTGCCAATATGAGTCATGAAATCCGCACGCCAATGAATGGTGTGATTGGTATGACAGAAATGCTATTGCTCTCAAAACTTGATGAGGAACAAACAGAACTAGCGCAAACCGTCAAAGAAAGTGCCGCCTCTTTATTAGTCATTATCAATGATATTCTCGATTTTTCTAAAATTGAAGCAGGTAAACTAAGCATTAAAAAGCATTCTTTTAATCTGTTACATATGATCGAGGCAGCCATTGACCTACTCGCAAAATCAGCAGAACAAAAGCATATTGATATCGCCTTCTTTATTGAAAAAAATGTGCCTATCAATATCTATAGTGATGCTGGACGGATGCGACAGATTCTAATTAATTTACTCAATAATGCACTGAAATTTACTGATCGCGGGCATGTTACCTTGCATGTCAGTATGAAAAACACCCAACACTTACATTTTAAAATAATTGATACTGGTGCAGGTATTGATAAAAAAGATCAGATCACCTTATTTGATCTTTTTTCACAAGTAGATGGCTCCAGCTCACGTGAACACGGCGGAACAGGATTAGGGCTAGCTATTTGCAAACAGTTAACTGAATTAATGGGCGGCGAAATTGGTGTGAAAAGCATCAAAAATGGTGGTTCCACCTTCTGGTTTACAATTGAAATAGAAGCACAAAAAAAACCACACATCCCCTATATAGAAACGCCAGCAAATGTATTAATGATGAACTCATCCCCCTTATTAAGCTGCTATTATCAGCAACAAATGCAAGATTGGGGTATGTTTCCAACCATTGTTAATAACTTAAATCATTTTATGGCACAATTACATCAGGAGGAATATCAGCTATTAGCCATCGATGCTGATAATATCTTTGTCGATGCACAAGATCCATCCGCATTTCTTGCTATTATTGACAGCATTCGCAGAAAAACAGTGGAAAATATTGTCTTATACGCAGGTCGTGCACAGCTTAATCGCCTAGAAACAGTATCATTAGGTAAAAATATTCATCTAATCAGTAAACCAATTAAGCACACCGTACTTAAAGTGTTACTTAACCAATTAAAACATGAAGATACTGATACAGTGTTGATTTCTTCAATGAATAAAAAGATAGAACCCATCTTAGCGCCTAATCTTGTTTCCACCACTGAATCAGAACCTACTCTTGAAGTAACAAAATCCGCAACTGAAGCAACGCCCACGAAAGATGCAAAAACAGAATTTCATGTGTTATTAGCCGAAGATAATCGTGTAAACCAAATGGTCGCCATTGCGGTACTGGGTAAACACGGCTGTAAAGTGACTATCGCGAATAATGGTAAGGAAGCCTTACAGCACGCAGAAAGAGAAAAGTTTGATGCCATTTTTATGGATTGTCAAATGCCTACTATGGACGGGTATGAAGCTACTCGAAGCATTCGCCAGTTTAGTAAAACTCACTCTAACAACGGTATTCCTATAATAGCATTCACCGCCAATGCAATGAAAGATGATGATGTGAAATGTAAAGATGCAGGAATGGATGATTATTTAAGTAAACCAATTGATATGGAGGAACTTAAAGCTGTTTTTAGTCGCTGGAGGGAGCAAATGCTGGCACACAAAAAAATACGTTTAGAACACTAACGTTTATTGTCTATTGATAAATAAAAAATAATTTGGGTAGACTCAATGACAACCTAATGGTAGAGACTGAAACAGAGTAAGGAATTT
>JAGLBQ010000018.1 GCA_023146675.1 Cocleimonas sp.
TACAATAAATGCAATAATTAAGCTCTCTGTAAAAACATATGAAGCTGGAAATGCCAATATAGCCATAGCGTTTCTAATAAAAACCGACAGGTTTCTTTTGGGCTTAACCTTCTTAGTGCGTTGAAAGTGTATATCCTTCGAGAAACGTTCTTTGACCTCTGGCCAAATAGCAGAAGGCGCTTCTTCGCCAAAGATATTTTTATAACTTTCCAATGTTAATTTATATTGAAACTTAAATTTTTCACGCTCCTCTTCTCCTCCCTCTGTTGGCATATGGTGAAAGTGCTTGCCAAGTGTCTTCGTACAAAGTTCACTCCAATAGGAATGACTATATAACATATGCAAATGCCATGCTTGATCAACAGAATCGGATGGCGTTACTTTATGATCTGTAAATACTAATAAGACAATAAAGCGACGGTACTCTTCTAAGACGTTCTCTGCATGAGGTCTTTCCCATGCATTTTCGTCTGCAAGTCTATCTAAAAAACTAAAGGCCGCGTCTTCATTCACAAATGGAAAAACAAGCAGCTTTTCGTATAAATTTTTAGCATCTTCATTTCTTATATTTAACATCATTATATCCTCTATTTTTTCTCCAAATTACTTAAGGTTCATAGTGAAGGAAGTTATGAAACAAAACTATTCGTAAGTTTACGTATAATATGCAGAGACATACCTACGTAAAAATACGTAGTAACCTACTTTTTAAATAGATGAAGGATGCTAAATAATTATTGAAGAAATACGCTAAATCAAGCCATGCTCTAAGGCATACTTTGTTAATCCTGCTGTTGTCGTAACGCCTATTTTTTGCTTAATATTTTGACGATGTGTTTCAACTGTTCGAATAGAAATATTCAGCTGTTGGGCGGTGCTTTTATTACTCAAGCCATTCGCGATATGAGATAAAACCACTGACTCTCTGGCTGTTAATGGTGAACTTTCGGCTGTTGGAACAAGGTTACTAAATTGTTGCTTTGAGGCGGTCACACTGAAATAGGTTTTGCCTTCATCGATAATTTTGATAGCTTTTAACAACTCATCAAAAGAAACATCTTTAAGGACATAACCTGATGCGCCTGCTTGCATCAATTTTAGAATGTATTCAGGCTCATCATGCATACTGAGTATCAATACATTAATTTCAGGGGCTTCCTTAGAGAGTATTGCTGTTGCTTCAAGTCCTCCCATGACAGGCATGCCAATATCCATTAAGACAATATCAGGCTGTAATTCTTTGGATTTTTCAATTGCTATTAATCCATTTTCTGCATATCCCACAACCTCAATAGACTCTTCAAGTTGTAAATAGGCAGCAATACCATCACGCACTAACACATGATCATCGACCAGTAAAATACGGGTTTTTACTACTATGCTAGGCATTTTTTTCAATCTCCACCGTAATTCTAGTTCCCTTATTCGGTGATGACATTAATTTAAAATCTCCACCAAGTAACTCAACTCGCTCACGCATATTTTTTAAACCAATTCCTGCTATTTTTCTTATTTTAGTTAAAGAAAACCCTATGCCATCATCATAAATATTAAGTATGACAAAGTGATTTTTTGATTTTATATTAATAAGCACATGCCGAGCTTGAGCATGCTTTTCTATATTATGAATGCTTTCCTGAACAACCCGATAAAGTGTAATTTCGATTTCATCAAGAATATCTCCCTCTACCTGATAATTTAACTTATAAAGAATACCAGTACGCTCTGTGAATTGATTTAATAAGTGTTCCAATGCTACTTGTAAACCCATTTCATCGAGTAAGCCAGGACGTAAATCATGAGATATATGTCGAACTTCTTGAATCGCCTCATTTAAAGCATCCTTAGCTTCATCAAATTTATCCACAGAATAGGGTATCCCTCTTTTTTGTTGATAAGCCATCAGCTCAATTCGATGCTTTGCCGCCACTAATAGTTGGTTAATGCCATCATGCAACTCTCTAGCAAGCCTGCGCCGTTCATTGACTTGCAATAAAACAAACTCATGCGCTGTTTCACGTAACTGTTTATTTGCTAATTGCTTTTCGCGCCAATTAACCAGCAAACCAAGTAACACCGTACTGAGAATAGTGAGAGCCAAGAGGATGGTGAATGATTGACGAATATTACCTTTCACCTGATTTTCAATAAGAAGAATATCATGAGTTATATCATCAAGATAAAAACCCGTACCTAACATCCACCCCCAACGATCAAGTTTTATGACGTAACTGGTTTTATCCTGATCTTTACCCGTAGAAGGTTTTACCCATCGATAGGTATGAAAGCCACCGCCATTATTAGCCAGCTTCAATAAAGAACGAATAACATAATTACCTGTACTATCTTGTATATTAAAGAGATTTTCACCAACAATATGTTTTAAAATGGGATGAACAAGATTAGTACCCTTTTGATCATAAACAAAAAAATAGCCATCATCTTTGCCATATTTCAGCTGACTCAATAGATTTTTGACACGCTCTTGAGCACGCTTTTTATTTGAATTTGGAGAATGAATAAGAGGCTGAATAGCCGCTTGGACTAGCTGAGTATAATTAACTACTTCTTTTTTTTTCGCATCAATTAATTGATCCCTAAAAATCTGCAATTCCTTGCTCGATAATTCATCCGTTTCATAACGAGAAAGAAACAACATACCTCCCGTAATCAACAGCAAGGGAATGAGTGCATATAATATTATTCGGGATCGAAAAGACATTGATTACCTCGTTGAATTCTCATAAGTAAGGAACAAGAAAATAATAACTTAAACAATCTACTCCATTTTACTAAGGAACGTGCACGAAATAACGTCCCTAAGTTGATGCCCTCATGAGGCGCATAGTCTATTTTCACAAGAAAAATAATTTTTATAGCTTTATAAATCAAGCCATGTGCTAAATCCATTCGGCAAGGGTGTAACGGCTTTATCCATCGACCAGTGATTATCGTTGGCAATGACTTCAATTTGCTTTATACGGTTGTCTCCAGGCGGGTGTGTGATAAAAAAAGTGGGTTCTTTGATGGTCTCTTCATCACTTAAACTGCTGAGTAATTTAAATAGATCTGTTGAACCACTGGCATGCCCATAAATTTTCACTAATGCATTTAAGCCTTCAATATCAGAGGCAGTTTCCATATCGCGGCTAAATTTTAATTGGGTATACAACCCTGCTGTCCCCAATAAATTTATATCTGACTTCCCTAGTAATAAGAAAAAACCTGTTGAAATAGCTGCGGATTGACCAACAGAGCGTATTGGATCACGATGTTTTATATGTGCTATTTCATGCGCTATCACCATGCTAATGGCATTTTCATTGTTTAGTTTAGAAAGCAATCCTTTGTAAAGAAAGATATGTCCGCCTAGTGTGGCAAAGGCATTTTCAATGTCTTCGTCGATATAATGCGGGTAAATCTCCATATCATCAGGTAAATCCATTGCATCACTGATATGTGCTGTTAGATTTTCTAGATAGAGTTGAATGTCAGCGCTATCATTTTCACTGACGGGGAACTCATATTGGGACGCTAACTGAACTTCTTTGTCGAAGGGGATTAAGGAGGCGAGATAATCACCTGATTTAGCAAGTAGCCAAGCACTAAGCACGAGGATAATTGCAATGGCACTAAATAGTTTTATAAAGGTGGATAGAGGATGTGATGCGGAAGTGTTAATCCCTTCTGGAATCTCAGGGTTGGTATAAAAGGCTTGTTGCTTTTTATTCATTGCGAGTACTCGTGGATAAACGATAGTGCATCTGCACCTTTGTTTACCATTACTTTTTAAAGGAAGAACGCTTCAATAGTCTAGCATTAAATGGTTCTTCCTAAAAAAGGTGTTTGTAGTTCTATTTTAGCATTTCAAAAAAACGTTCCAGTCGAGGTTTAAAACTCTCTTTAGTATTTAAAGAGAGCAATATTCGTGTGGCATGACCACGAATTTCTGAGCGTGGAATTAGTCCATAATAACGTGAATCAGCGCTATTATCACGGTTATCACCCATCATAAAATATTGATCTTTTGGAATAGTAATGGGACCATAATTTTTCATAGCAGGATTATAATGCTCTGGTTTTATCTGCATGACATGCATTAAATTACCTAATGATTCAAGCATATAGGCTCCCTCTTCTTTATCACCTTCACGTAAGGGTTCTAATTTAGGATCGTATAGCTTTGAGTAATTAGCAAGTTTACCGTTGATATACAGTTGGTTTCTTTTAATTTGAACCGTCTCACCTGGCAATCCAATAAGGCGCTTGATCATGCGCTTATCAGCAGCTTTAGAGGTGAAAACAATAATATCACCCCGCTCAGGTTCCCCTAAGCGTGCTAAAGAAATATCAGTGAAAGGAATTTGTAAGTCATACGCCAACTTGTTCTCCCAAATGACATCGCCTTCGAGAATGGTTGGTTTCATTGACCCTGTAGGCACAGGATGCCAGTCGGCAATTGCACCACGGAAGATAAACAGAAATGAAATAAAGATTAAAAAAGTTTTATTATTATTAATAATTGAAATTAGCTTATTCATGATATTGGGGGCCTTATCATTTGTTGTTATTATTGGGGTTAATCTAACTAACTGTCAAAATAATGCCTGAGGAAACTATCAAAGTTTACATCATCATTTGCTTCAACTTTTTGCTGTTCTAAAATTGACTCCTCAGCTTGTTGGGTAAACTTCTTTTGGGAAGCGTCGCTCAACCCACGTTCTAAGAAATAACGACGATGTGCATCAGATTGGCTTTGTGCAAATGCAAAGTAACTATCGTGCTTGCTCATTAGCTCATCCAACACACGTGCTGAGGGTGTGAGTTCGGAGTGTTCAAAAAGTTCCATTTGATGCTTGAGTGCTGACACATAACAAGTATCTGCATGAACTTTATTGAGTAACTCAGCCACAGGCATCATAGCGTCTAGTAATTCAGAACCCCATGATTTAAGTGTGCATTTTTTATTATTATAGCTCAGTTCAAGATTGGGTTTACGTCCAAAATGAGCCACTAATGATTGATTCTCATCGATTTCTTTTTGTTCTTTTTTATCAATTTTAGGACTTTGTTGCAAGAGACAAAAGAGCATAAACACTTCTAAAAAGAAAAGTTGTTTATGGGTAATCCCAGCGGGATGGAAGGGGTTTATATCCACCGATCGCAACTCTACATAGCGAATACCACGGTCACTGAGCGCATCAATGGGCTTCTCAAAACAATCCAGAATTTGCTTAGGTCTAACCGTACTGTAGTATTCATTTTCAATCTGCAATAAATTGGCATTTAATTGACGATATTCACCATCCACTTTAATACCAATGTCTTCATACGCTGCATGAGGCGTATTAATAGCGTAGCGCAAACTGTCCACATATTGTTCTATTGTGTCATAATTAGCCTTAATGCCCGCTTTACTCTCTTTACGGTTTGTATAACCAATATCGCCCATCCGTAATGAGGTTCCCCAAGGCTCATAATAGGTATTGTTATTATGAATTTTCATACTATCTAGCTTAGGAATACCGCTTAGAAAGGTTTTACAGATGGCAGGAGAAGAGCCAAAAAGATAAGGAATCAACCAACCGTAGCGTTGGATATTTCTAATCATTCCCATATAGCTATGATTAATAAAGCCTTGCTCAGTGCGTTTTTGTTGATCTTCTATTCGCTGATAAGCAGACCAAAAGTTTTTGCCAAACGAGTGATTAAAATGAATACCTGCAATCACTTGCATCATTTTGCCATAGCGCCATGCTAACCCCTGACGATAGACATGCTTCATTTTACCGCCTGTCGAATTGCCATATTCAGCAATCTTAATATCATCCTCACCGCGAATAATGCAGGGCATACTGCTCGTCCACAACAATTCATCATCGAGCTGCTGATAGACAAAAGATTCAACCTCTTGTAAAAAATCCAGAGATTTATAGCCACGATCACAAGGAGGCGTAATTAACTCCAGTAATGCCTCTGCATAATCCGTAGTAATCCAAGGGTTTTTTAATGCAGAACCTAGCACCTTAGGGTGCTCTGTTTGCGCTATATGTCCTTTGGTATCTACGCGCAAACTCTCTTTTTCTAACCCTGTTTGCGAGTCTCTTAGTAGCTCTTTACTATTGCTTTTTTCGATATTTTGTAGACGTTTGTTAAGTACGGTATACAACAGTCAACCTCTATTATAATTAACGGGGAAGCTAGATTATATCTAATTTAGGGGTGACAAGTTTAGTTACCTGATGAAATATAGGGTACAAATCCTAGCATCTAGACCCTGCAAGTGTTCGTGCAGGAAATTTTTATACTGGTTATAATAACGTTTTATCCATCAATTTTGACCTAAGGAATACGTCATGCCTCATATAATAAAAACAATAATAGTTTGCTTGCTACTTGCATCCTCTGTTTGCCATGCAGAATCGGTAAGTGACTCAAACAAAACCCTCACGATTAGTGACGCAGCAAAAGAGTTGAAATGGGAGTTAGGTGGGTTAACGGGTGGAATTTTATACTTAGGTTTACAAGAATGGGATTGGGGAAGCTCCTCCTTCAAGTTTAATGATGAGAGCTGGTTTGGCATGAAGACAGGCAGTGGCGGTGCAGATAAATTAGGGCATCTCTACTCTACTTATTTAATGGATGAGTTTCTAACCGATCGTCTTTATCAAAAAACAGGCAACCTTAACGATGCGGCGTTAAAAGGTGCTATTTTTTCAGGAGGCTTAATGCTATTAGTTGAAACCTTTGACGGGGTTTCTTCTGATCATGGCTTCTCCTACGAAGATCTTATTATGAATGGCACAGGAATTGGCATTTCCTATCTAAAAAATACCGTTCCAGGATTAAGAAATAAGTTGGACTTACGCGTTGAATATCACAAAAGCAAAGCGGATAAAGGTCACCCCATTACTGATTACACAGGCTATAACTACTCTGCGGTATTAAAATTAGGTGGCTTTAAAGCATTACGAACTAACCCTTTAAAATACGTTGAATTACAGCTTGGCTATCACACCGAAGGTTTTAAAAGAGACGATAAACCTTACTTTAAGAAAAAGAAGGCTGAACTCTATGCGGGTATAGGGTTAGATTTGACAGAGGTGCTTTTTAAACCCTTAAAGAAGCGAACCGATAGTGAGCTGGTTGATTATGCTGATACTTTCTTCCGTTATTATCAAATGCCAGGAATTTATACTACCGCTTCCTTACAAACGCGTGAGCAGGATTTATAACAACAGAAAGAGGAGCGCTCTTCAAACACCATTATGCATCATCAAGCAAGGCTAAAGGAAAGCCTGTTTTTCTTACTTAAATCCCTTGCAACTCACTGGCTTATTCCGTAGCTTGCAGTATTTTAAAATAAGGATAAGCAAATGTTCTTTAGACTGTTTACAATCATCTTTTTATGTGCATTTTTCAGCACATCAGTGGTAGCAAAAGACTGCGCTCAATATCGTGCTCAATATAACTGTCCCACAGATAAACGTTTTAAGCTTCATCTAAGCTTTGATGATGGCGTTGGCAGTGTGACACCGCAAATTTTAGATGTCTTAAAGCGTGAGAAGATCCCTGCCACCTTTTTTGTGTTGGGAAATAAAGTGGATTGTCAGCCGCACCGTAAAGCCTGCGGAAATGACTACAAGCGTAACCCAAAAAGCTGTCAATCATTGCAGCTATGCCAGCAACGTCGTCAAACATTGAAGCGGATCAAACGCGAGGGACATTTAATCGGCTCGCATAGTTATCAACATTTTCATCACTCCAAATTAGCCCCTGCCGAATTACAACAAGCCATTGTGCGCTCTAAAAAAATCTTACAACCTTTCTTTAGCACTAAACCCATTCCATTTCGCTTGCCTTATGGCGATGGTTGGTACAATCAAAAAGAGAAGCCACAGGTAATGAAGGCATTAAAGCAACATGGTTTTACTCATATTGGCTGGGAAATGTCGGGGTATGATTGGAATAAGCAAAACCAGCAGGGTACTAAAATCCTTGATAATGTTATGAAACAAATGTGCTCAGGTCGTAATGGCACTGCCTTGCTCCATGATGGTGTCTTTGAAAATGAACATGAGGGACGGATTTTTACAGGCAAGCATTTAGCAGAGTGGATTCCTGTTTTACGTTGCGTGGCAGATTTTGTACCGCTAAGCTATTTCAAAAAGGAATTGAAACACTAATGCTACATGTCGTTGTTGCGGTTATTCAAGATAAAAAGGGACAAATTTTAATTGCACAACGGGATACAAAAAAACATCAGGGCGGTAAATGGGAGTTTCCAGGGGGGAAAGTTGAGCAAGGTGAATCAGCACAACACGCATTAGTTCGAGAGATTAATGAAGAGCTTGGCATTCAAATAGAAAGTGCAACGCCCTTGATTCAAATTCATCATCATTATACGGAACTGTCTGTCTTTTTGGATGTTTACACCGTTAATACATGGCGAGGTGAAGCCTATGGCAAGGAAGGGCAACCAATGCGCTGGATTGGGCTAAATGATATTAATCACTACTCCTTTCCTGCGGCTAATACACCTATTTTACAGGCACTATCACTGCCTGATACCTGTTTAATTACTCCCGAAATTAAAGATGAAGCGGAGTTTCGTCAGGGAATTTTACGCTATTTGGATAGGGGGCAAACATTAATTCAATTCCGAGCTAAAACACTCACAACTCATGCCTATATTAACCGTGCAACGTGGTTAATTAAGCAATGTAAGGCATATGAAACTTCATTAGTCTTAAACTCACCCCCCTCTCAACTCGACTTTGCTAATGGGTTACATTTGACCAGTTCACAATTGTTAGCACTTAAAAGTAGACCAGAAACAACACTTCTCTCAGCCGCTTGCCACAATAAAAGCGAACTGCTAAAAGCACAGCAGCTAGCCGTAGATTTTATTTTTCTATCCGCAATAAAAGCCACTACATCTCATCCAGAGCTTATAAGTAAAGGCTGGCAATGGTTTTCTGAAAATATCAAAGAGTGCAATATTCCCGTTTATGCCTTAGGAGGATTGGGAGTTGATGATCTTGATATAGCCAAAAAAAACGGTGCTCAAGGGATAGCTGCCATTAGTCAATTGTGGAAAAAATCACGTTAGTCCGTTTTTTCCTTCACATTATAAAAAAAACAAGTATGCTCATAAGTATTTTTTTTGACTTGCTCGCAGTCTAAAAAATAGACTATTATTATCACTCTCACCCATACTTTCGCCAGAGACAATTTGTAGGGTGAGCCAGCGATAGCGCATCCTATAAAATAAGTTACTTATAGTGGATACGTTGCACCCACCTTTCACTTTGGAGTTAGCGAAAGTATTGTTTACTCTCTTACTTCGCCTTGCCTTATGAAAAAAGCTGTTTTAACCTATCATGCACATGAAAAAATTGAGGAGCGTTTACTCATGTCTGCGGAGACATTATGCGAGCTGCTTGATGATAATATTGTGGTTATAACTGGAATAGAAACAAGTTCTAATCGTCATCATAAAGTTTTCTATAGCCCTCTCAACAAAATGTGCTTTGTTGCAATTCAAGATCAAAAAACAGGACATATCATCACTGTTCTCCCACTTGATTATCACCAAAATAAAGCATGGGTCACGTCCTATGATGCACAGCGAATGGCAAAGGAAATGATGCATGGCTATATCCAAGATAAAGAAGATCAAGAAGCACAGATCTTATCAGATCGCCTGTTGCGTATAAAAAAAATACAAGGGAAATTACCCTTTCGTATCTATGGCTACCTTGAAGATGATGTTAAAACTATCGTGGATCGAATCTTTATTTGTAGCTGGAAAGATGAAGCACTGTGTGCAGATTTAGGTAATTTGATTGAAGATAAGCACTTTATAAACCATTTATTTACACGCCTACATAAGAAACGCACACTTCTTAAAGTAAATAGTAATATCACCATCAAGCGCCTATCAATGCAGTTGGGTAGCAAGGGTGAAAAAACCTTATTTCATCTTGAAGCCTTGAAATGGTTTAATCAAAGTCAGCAAAAATCTGAGGCTTAAAGTAACCAGCCTTTTTCTATCTCATTCGCTTTTTTAGGCACTACCTGCATTTCTCTGGGTTCTTCACCTAACTGCCCTACTAATACGGTTACTTCATCTTCATCGCGCCCTTGGCTATAGCGCGCTGCAATGGATGCTGCCAAATAAATATCCTCAGCTGAAATATCTTCACCGTCTAACAAGGTCATAGGTCCTGGATGGCTTGCCGTTTTAATATAAATAAACTGCTTTCGATAACCTTCTAAAAAACGAGTTTCGCCTTCTTCGCGCGATACAATCATCTTAAAATTAGCGCTAGGGCGCAAATGCCGCCCAATTTTCAGCAACATAATATCATCCAGTTCATAATATTTATCGCCACGATGCGCCCATAAATCTTTGAGTTTATCCGAATAATTCGGATCAGTCAGAAAGCAGCAACCGCCAGCAGGTTGTGCATATTCCTCGATCTTCCATTTATTTGCCAATGCCATTTGAGGCTTGCGACTCCGCCCTGAAAAATCAAATAATTGCTCACGATCAATCCAGCCCTCACGCTCAGGCTTAGTGGCAGGCAGGTTTTTTGCACAGAGAGGACGCACAAGTAAATCATTTGCACCTGACTCAGCTGAAATAATAGGCATGGTTTCTTTACGTTGTGATTTCGGTCGTTGTCCAATCACCTCACCTGTAAAAATAAAATCAAAATCATGCGCTTCTATCCACTGCTGCGCTTTTTTGACCATAAATATTTTACAATCAAGACAAGGGTTTAAATTGGCCCCATAACCATGCTTTGGATTAATCACAACATCTTTATATTCATCCACAATATCAACAATGTGTAATTTAATACCCAACTGATCAGCAACCCAGAGTGAATTATTGCGCTTCGGCTTTTTATTCTTCTTTTTACGCAAAGCTTGTGTGTGCCCTTCAACGCAAAATCCAGTGAAAAAATTAACCCCTTCAACATGGATTCCCTGTTCTAACATCGCCTTTGTCGCCAGCATGGAATCTAAACCACCTGAAATTAAGGAAAGTGCTTTGCGTTGTTTTGCCATTGGTTATTACTCTTTTAAAGCGGTAAAATTGGGCGTGAATCATAAGCGCATAAACAATTTGGATCAATTAGATAGTTTGTAGCATCAATTATACTTGCCATAATCGTCATTAATTCGTAGGCTAACAGGCTAACCTGAATCCACAGTAATATCACACATTCAAGTTAATTCAACTGTGCGCTACGGGCTGTCACAAACAATCATCACATGGTAAATAATATGAATATGGAACAAGCACGCTTTAATATGATAGAACAACAAATACGCCCTTGGGATGTTTTGGATCATTCAGTATTACAAGTTATGATGGATCTACCACGTGATGCTTTCGTTTCAGAGGCACAGCGATCGCTTGCTTATGCAGATATTCAATTACCGATGGGGCATGGTGAATTTATGATGCATCCAAGGGTTGAAGGGCGCGTATTGCAAGAACTAGCCATACAGGATGATGATATTTGTTTGGAAATAGGCACAGGAAGTGGCTACCTCACCGCTTGTATGGCGAATCTGGCAAAAGAAGTGTTTAGCGTAGAGATACATGAAGATTTTATCACTACTGCAAAACAGCGCCTTGCAACACAAAATATTTCTAATGCTATTGTTGAGCATGCCGATGCATTACAGAGTTTAGCATTAGATAAACGCTATGATGTTATTGCCGTAACAGGTTCAGTACCTGAATACCTTCCTTTATTTGAACAATTACTAAAACCTGAAGGTCGATTATATATCACCGTAGGGAGTGGCGCGTTACAGCACGCCGTATTAGTTGTGAATTCTAATGGGAAATATATCCACACTAATTTATTTGCAACAGAACTAAACCCACTACAGGGAACAACGACTAAATCCAGCTTTACGTTTTAGATTAGCTGCCAACTACAGGGCTTGGTGCGTTAGCCTTATTTTTATGACATGGGAAATGAATATCAAGGAAAAAAATATAAAGGCATTTTTGATGGAACACTAAGATTTATTGCTACGCTGCACACATGGGGTCGTTCATCAACGTTACATCCCCATCTTCATGTCTTACTGATGGCAGGTGGATTAAAAGATGATAAGACGTGGGAAGAGGCAAAAGGCGACTTTTTGGTTTCAGCTAAGAACTGCTTATTTTCATCTTTTGCCTTTGAAAAAAAGATAAGGCACTTGAAAAAAAGCAGGCTAAAGTTGCTATTTTAGCGCAGCGCTTTGAAGGAAGAAGCAGTGTTGAGGGTACTTCGGTAGTGGGTCATTTCTGTGAAACTATGATAGTTCAAAGCAGAAAAAAACATGTAGATCATCGAAGAAAACCAAATAGAGTACTTAGCTTCTATTTTCCAATTAAAATAACTACTTATCATTATACAACTATGAAACTACCACCTCTTGGATTTGGTCTGGGGCTCAGAAAAGAGCATTATCAGGCAATATTAGATACTTCACCCGCCGTCGATTGGTTTGAAGTTTTATCAGAAAACTACCTTGTGCCTGGTGGTAAACCACTGTATTTCCTTGATGCCATTAATGAGCGTTATCCAATGGTGATGCACGGTGTATCACTCGCTATAGGCAATACAGACCCCTTAGATTTTAATTATTTGCAACAGATTAAGGCATTATCAGAACGGATTAATGCACACTGGATTTCAGATCATCTTTGTTGGTCGGGTTTGGATGGTGTGAATGCGCATGATTTATTGCCCTTGCCGTATACATCCGAGGCGGTAACGCATGTGGCAACACGGATTAAACAGGTGCAGGATGTTCTTGAGCGCCGTCTTCTCATTGAAAATGTTTCTAGCTATGTCTCTTATACTCAATCTGAAATGACAGAGTGGGAGTTTTTAAGTGCAGTGGCTGAGGAGGCTGACTGTTTACTTTTGCTGGATGTTAATAATATTTATGTTAGCTCTGTCAATCATGAATTTGACCCACTAAAATATTTGGATGGTGTGCCAAAAGAACGGGTTCAACAACATCATCTAGCGGGACATAGTGATTATGGTGACTATATTATTGATACTCATGATCACGACGTGGTTGATTCCGTATGGAAATTATACGCAGAAGCAGTAAAGCGTTTTGGGCAGGTATCTGCGATGATAGAGCGCGATGATAATATCCCTGATTTAGCGGTGTTAATGCAGGAATATGCGCAAATGAAACAAATTTCAGCCAGTGTATTAAGTGAAGCAGAGCAAGGAGTGGCTCATGTCTGAACTACTTGAATTACAACGCAGTATGATGCAATGGCTGCAAAGTGAATCGGGCGATATACAGGATAGGGTGATTGGGACTGAAAAAGTCAGCTCTGAAACACGCTTGGCAATCTATGCCAATGCTTATCGCTATCGTCTTATTGATGCGCTATCAGATAATTATCCCTCCGTGCATACTTTATTAGGTGATGAAGGTTTTTATAATGATGGTGTTGAATACATTGCCGCTTATCCCTCACATCATTTTTCAATTCGCTATTTTGGTCATCATTTAGAAACATTTTTAGTCGATCAACATCAGGATACTGCTGTGCTAGCAGAAATGGCACGCTTTGAATGGGCATTGCGAGATGCCTTTGATGCCGCTGATAGCGCCTCATTAGGGCTTGAAGCATTGCAAACAGTCGCGCCAGAAGCATGGGTGGAATTACGCTTTACACTGCATCCATCGGTAGCGCGTTTAGAATTAGAATGGAATGTACCGCAATTATGGGCTGCCATTGAAAATGAAACAGGACAAATACCATTTGAACAAGCGGAATATCCTGTTCCTTGGTTAATTTGGCGCAAACAATTAAAAACCTATTATCGTTCACTTGATGTTGATGAAGCATGGGCGTTAGATGCGGTGATACAAAGACAGTCTTTTACTGAAATTTGTGCTGGTGTTTGTGAATGGGTGGATGAAGCTTCTGCGCCAGAACGCGTTGCTGGGTTTATTTCAACGTGGTTGGAAGCTGATTTAATTACTGCATTGGAAGCTTAAACTTCAACAGTATATCTCTGTAAAGATGCAAAGCGCGCTAAGGAAAAAAGCATCTTTAGGCGCTCTGTAACTGAAATTTTCGAATTTAAGCGGCTTTTTCTACTGCCCATTTTTTCATTATCGAGACCAAATAGCCTTCTTCGCCTCTACGAAGAATAAAGTGCGTATAAATAGTATCAAAATCATCGGGTACAGAGTCAGTGACCAGTTTCATAGCCAGTAAACGTTGGCTCCAAGCCTGAATATGCGGATAATCTTCTTTATTGTATAAGTCTACTTGCTCATAAAGGTATTCCATACGCATAAATAAAGGAGCATAGGTGGAGTCAATGAGGGAAAAAGAGTCCTCATCAGAAAAGAATCCATGTAATGTGATTTGCTCTTCTAAGCGTTGCAGATTACTAATAATGCTCTTATGTACTTGGGCAAAGCTCTCCTGATTAGCGCTACTAATAAGTGCTGTTAATTGTCCTAGCAAAGTTGAGCCGAACTCTATCCAGCTACGACATAGACTAAGCTTAATAGGATCGGATGGCAGTAGCGTGTGCGGAGAAAGAGTTGCTAATAGTTCATTTATAACGGATGACTCAAAAATAGTCATTTTATTATCAACACGCAAAATAGGTACTTTACCAAAGGGGGAGATATCATCAAACCAAGTGGGTAAATTATCAGGATCAAGATACGTCAACTTATGCTCTATACCAGAATGCTGGAGTGTTATAACTGCACGTTGTGCAAAAGGGCAAAAATCAAATAAAAACAGTTCTAGATCAATTTTACTGAGCGTATTAACAGGCCATTTCTCAATCCCTCCTTCAATATAGGAAGCATTAATTCCTTGTTGTCGTAACATGAGTGTTGCAGCTGCGGCACGTAAACCTACCGCGCATAAAATCAGATATTCCTTATCCTTATCGAGCGATGCAATGTGGTTGTGTAGTTCTGGTAAGGGAAGTAGAGTCGTGTCAGGAACATGTACTTTTTCATATTCATCCTCATTGCGTACATCAATAATTTTTGCCCCTTTCTTTGTCATAACTTGTGCAATATCAACAGAAACGGAACGCAAGACAGAAGGTGAAAACAGCTCGGTAAAATCTACTTTAGATAATTTCAATAAAATGCCATTGCTCGCCATTTTGATTGTTGATTTATGCCCATCACCAATAATTAATGCCGTTTTTCCAAATGAATCACCGTTACCTAGAATCGCTATCATTTGTGGTTTTTTTTCTTTCAGCTTCTTGTGCCAAGTTTCAGCAACACCATTAAGCAGTAAATATAAATTATCAGCAGACTGATTTTGATGCACAATAATATCACCTTTTTTTACTATCAGTTCCTCACAGCGTTTTGCGGCTTCCTCAATAACATTGACGGGAAGCAAGCGAAAAATACTGGTTGATTTTAGAAATATTAAGCGCTCTGTTAATAGGTCTGAGTGACTGGGTTGTGATAAGTTTGATAAGGATTTTAATGATAAATAGTCCGCAAGCATTGTGCTATCCACGTGACATAAGCTTGCTTGGCTATTTGTTGTAATTTCTATTGACTGGTCAAATAATACAGGCTGAGTTAGTATATCTGCTGTATCGACTTTTATAGAGTCTTGACCTTGTTGCTTTATGCTTACTTCTCCTTTTGTCACGTAAAGAGAATCCTCACCGCCTAATGCCTGCAAGGTAAAAGATTCTCCTCCTCTTATATCAATGAATCGTAATGTGCATTTACACATGTCGGAAATAAAATTTGAAAAAGAAGTATTATTTTTTGCTAAAGATAATAGCATTTTATTTTGTTGTTCTATCATGATATGCCCTGCAATTTATCTTTAAACTGCCATTGATTAATGAGTCTTGCATCATCGATTAGATAATACATAAAAAATAAAACTGATAATAATAAAAAACAACCCATATTAACCTCCCTGTTAATATAAAAATATTATTGAAATTAAAATTAATTACTTAAAATTTACTGTTGTTATATGAATTTAAAGTTCACAAAACTTCCATTTTATCTATAAATAACCATTTATTTTTGTGAAAAGTGTAATAGAAAAAAGATCTGGTTTTTATAAAGAGTGCTTTTTTTTCTGCATTTTTCGGTGTGATAATTTTTTATATATAGATCGTATTAATTCAAATTGGTAGTCATTGAGGAGGATAGGCTGACAGGTTGGCAATAATTCCCGATAAAAGAGATATAAACACTTGAATTAAAATAATTTTCAATAAGTATTTGCAATTTAAATTACATCAGTAGCCTGCTATTTGCTCAGAAGGGGTGCAAAAGTAAGATTAAAAAAATCGCTCATTCTTAATTTCCCTATGAAACTCTTGGTGCTTACTTGTAAGTGGTTGAATATTAATATTTTTTATGATTGTTAATATTTATCACTATGTCAAGTCATCGATAGATATATTGCGCTGTTCAAAATACCAAGGAACAAACGGGTCAAGATCAGCTTCGATGCTTAGTTCATCATACAAACGCACTCATTAGTCCATTAGTAGGGGCGTGTTTGTTACTTCACCTCGTAAAAGTGATTAACAGAAACTCTTCCGCTAATATACTCAAGCCTAATAGAGTATTTTTTATTGTTAGTCCTGATTGTTAATTCCCCCCAATTTTGAAGCACATATTTATTGCCACCACCAGAATCACTGCTGAAGGTTTCTATTTTTTTGCAGTTGTGGTCCACAATAGAATCTATTTTGAAAATTTGATTATTTGTAAATACGCTAAAAATCAAAGATGCTACTGTTTTTTTGTTCTCTTCAAGTATTAAAGCTATTGGTTTATCTTTTGTTTGTTGGTTTCCAATGATATTAACATCATGAGCTCCTGCCTCTATTTTAATTATCCTTTCGGGTAGGGTATTCTTTAGATAGGTGTTTAAACAGCCCGTATTTGTTATTATAGGGTCAACGGGTGAAAAGATATTGGATTTATATAACATCAGCGAAAATCCTATTGCAGTTAATAATGTGGTTGCTAAAAGGATGCTTTTTTTTGATATTTTTTTGTTTTTAATTTTAGGGCAGTTTTTTTCTTTTTTTCCTTTGAATAAAACAGGAAAATGATCATTTTCTTTATACTCTTCGATGCTTAGGGTTCTATTGCCTATTGAATGTTCAGGCTTGTTTAATTTAATGGCGTTTACACCAAACTCAAATGCTTGCAAAATGTTTTTTCCAGCTGCAATAGCATCATAAAACCCCACTGAAAAATCAATGGCATTACTATCTTTAATCGTGCTATTCATTCCTATAATAAAAGGAAGAACATTAACTAGATGTTTCGCTTGAGATTTTGAATAGCATGAATTTAATACAATACAGCAAACTGAATCAAATAAAGCAAACAGCTCTTCTAGTGTCTCACCACTGACTTGTTGGGAATATCCTTGATCATTTTCTAGAAAAATACCTTCTTTTTCAGCATGACCACTAAAATGAACAATATGAGGCTCTTTATCTAAGATCAATCTTCTTAAATCTTTAGGGCGTACAGCATCACCTTGGGTAATTTCAAATGAGTCCCTGTACTGAGATCTAGAAATACTATCTTTGATCTTTCTAAACTCCTCGGATAGTCTTAGAGTATTGCTATTTCTGGGGTTTGATGAGAGTAATAAAATTCTTATTTTCACTGTAAAGTCCTATATATACAGGCTTCCTACTTAAGGGGAGAGGAATGACTACCTGAAATTATTTTTATAATATGCCTGGTTTTTTTATTGGGCTGGGGTATCTAACCGCTAGAGTTATTATTTGGGTAGCTGGTTTTCTAGTCTTTCTTTTGTAATATTATTGGCTCAATACCTAGTGAAGTTATTCTACCGATCACTCGTCTTGTAAGAACGCTGTTGTTAACGTTTATAATTGTTACTTCCATACTTTTACCTGCGGACTTCTTATTTATATTTATTATGTGAAAGTATAGTCAACAGAAATGATTTTTTCAGAAGGAAGTGAAGAATATGGAGACTAAAAGAGTGTTGTATCAGCAGTTTGGCTAAGAAATGGCTAGGTTGCGCATCCATTCAGCAATAGTTATGATTTGCCATCATTTATAGGGGAGAGTGTAGGTGTCACGCGTTATTGTACTTGAAGAGATGGGGTAGTGTTTATAGTTGATGGTGTACAGGCTGACTTGGGGAAAGTGAGGATGAAAAATTATCTCCCAAAGATGCATAATCTATAAATAATTAATGCTCTGTCTTTGGGAGAGGTTTGTTTGCCCTATCTTAAATCGACAAGATCGCCTGACGATAAAACTGTAGTTCTTCAATAGACTCTAAAATATCATCTAATGCTAAATGGGCGCCTTTTTTCTCGAACTGATCCAGCACTTCAGGTTTCCAGCGTGCGGCGAGTTCTTTTAAGGTGCTCACATCCAGATTGCGATAATGAAAATAATCCTCCAGCTCAGGCATTAAGCGTGCCATAAAACGACGATCTTGACAGATGCTATTGCCACACATGGGGGATGCACCTTGAGGCACGTATTGGCGTAAAAATTCAATTGTTTCAGCTTCTGCTTGCTGTACAGAGTAATTGCTTTCTTTAATTCGCTTAACCAAGCCCGATCCTCCGTGATGAGTTTGATTCCACTCATCCATTGCATCCAATACGCTATCAGGCTGATGAATCGCGATAACAGGACCTTCTGCTAATTTATTGAGGTCTTTATCTGTGATAACGGTTGCTATTTCAATAATGACATCATTAAAGGTGTCAAGCCCTGTCATTTCAAGATCAACCCAGATAAGGTTATTTGTGTTTATATTATTATTGCTCATTGTCTAGAACTTCCTTTAGCTATCGTTATCACTTGATTGATGGTTTATACTAAGCCGTTTTTCACAAGTCAAAAAACCAACCAGTCTAACAAATCATATGCACACATACACTTGGATTTTCATACTACCTTTCATCATTACTCTTGGTCTGCAACTTTGGCTATCCTTTCGCCAAGGAGCGCATGTTAATAAACATCG
>JAGLBQ010000180.1 GCA_023146675.1 Cocleimonas sp.
TTCAACCGAACCAGCGCTCACAACCATTTGATGTGCTTAGCTCTAAGCTGGATGATCTCTTATTTTACCTTAATCAAGACAACGCTAAGCCCCCCTTTCCCAAATCTGCCATACGCTATCTAGATGATTGGTCAGGTGGTTCTAATGCCTTTTTGCGCAAATACTATGAAAAAGGCAATGATATTCCACAGATGGATTTAACGCCAGGAGCAGAAAAAGCGATTGAATGGTTGCAAACCTTACAGCCACGCCAATTTGTTGGTACCGAGTCACGCCTCTTGACTCTGTATCGTCTCTTGCAAGAAATTGTACAAAACACAGAAGAAGACCCAGACGTGCGTATTGCTGAATTGGAACAGCAAAAGGATCAAATAGATCAAAAAATCGCACGTATTCGTTCGGGTGTGGTAGAAGAATTTGATAGCACCCGCATTAAAGAACGCTGGTTTGAAGCGGAAGATACCGCGCGCAAATTATTATCCGATTTTCGTCAGGTGGAATATAACTTCCGCGCACTGGATCAAGATGTGCGAGAAATGATTACCTTGAGTGATAAAAACAAGGGAGATTTACTGGATGAGATTTTTGATCAGCAAAATTATATTCATGATTCGGAACAGGGTAAAAGTTTCTCAGCCTTTTGGGAATTTTTGATGTCACCTGATCGCCAAGAAGAATTAGAACATCTCACCAGCACCGCATTAGAGCAAAGTGCATTAAAAAATATTGATGATGCAGATTTTCTGCGTTATATCGGCTTTTCACTCTTGGATGCTGGGCAGAAAGTATTTCAAACCAATGCACAATTAGTTGAGCAATTACGCAAATATTTAGCAGATCAAGCGTGGCTAGAGAATAAACGTATTTTAGAAATTGTGCGTAATGTTGAAAAATCAACAATAGCCTTAAAAAAGAAAGCATTGGATACGCACTTGCCACGCGATTTTTTCTCCATTGAACAACCCAAAGTCGATGTGCGCTTATTAATGGAACAAAACTTATTTTCTCCCAAGCGTAAAATTAAACTCACTAAAACAAACATTGAAGAAGTCGATGATGATATTGATGTTTCCGTGTTATATCAACAGCAGTGGGTCGATGAAACTCAACTAAGAAAAAATATTCGTCGTTTACTGCAAACCCAACAGCAAATTAGCTTAAATGAAGTGCTAAAAGTTTATCCGCTAACGCAAGGTTTAGCAGAACTGGTGGCTTATTTGAACATTGCGACCAAGCGCAAACACACGGTGATTGATGAAACAGCCAGTGAACAATTACGATTACATTCTGATAAACAAGCATCAGCAGAACATGATTTACTAACCGTTTCGCAACGTATTGCACACATTCCAAAAATTATATTTAGTCGGTAAGAAAAATGAGCGAAGAAAACAGCATAAAATCACAGGAAAGCGCCTTACCTCCTATTTTGATACAACTCTTAAAAGGCGTTGTCTATGAGGATAGACATGCCAAATTATGGCTATCACTACTGCAATTACAAGCCGCTGTACGTGATTATTTTCGAGTAATCGGCTTAGAGCTTTATCTTGATGAAGCAGAAGGATATGCCTTTTTAAAGCAACAACCCATTGACGAAGACAATAGTGATGTTATTGCCGTGCCACGCCTCATTTCACAGCGTAGCCTCACCTTTCCTGTCAGCTTATTATTAGTCATGCTACGCAAACGCTTAGCAGAAGAAGATGCCATCGGCGGCTCGACAAGAGTCGTCCTTAGCCGCGAGCAGATTATGGACATGATGCTATTATTTATGCCTGAACAGAAAAATGAAGCGCGCTTAAATGATCAAATCAATACCGCGATTAATCGCGCTATTGACTATGGTTTTTTACGCAAATTAAAGCAAAGTGAGGGTGATGCGCTGGAGATTCGACGTATTTTAAAAGCCTTTGTCGACGCGCAATGGCTAGATGCGTTTCAAGAGCATTTGGATGAGTATCAGAATTATGTTTTGGAGCAAGAAAACCAATGAGCAACCAATCTCAACTAGACCTAACCCCCCACGCTCCAACAGGTTTTCGCCTACACCGTATGGAGTTATATAACTGGGGAACCTTCCACAATAGCGTGTGGCAGATTGATCCTAAGGGTAATAATTCACTTTTAACGGGCGACATAGGCTCAGGAAAATCCACCGTTGTCGATGCAATGACCACCTTATTAGTCCCCACACAAAAAATTACCTTTAATAAAGCGGCAGGGGCGGAATCTAAAGAGCGGAATCTAAATTCTTATGTACGCGGTGCCTATAAAAGTGAAAAAAGCGAATTAACCCAAAGCTCCAAGGCTGTGACATTACGTGATGAAACGGCGTATACGGTGTTACTAGCATGGTTTTATAACCCTGATATCAAGCAAGGGATGACATTGGCGCAGGTATTTTGGTTGAAAGAAGGAAATCATAATCCTGAGCGTTTTTATCTCACCTGTGAAAAACCATTAAATATCAAACAGCATTTTAGTAATTTTGCGAATATTAATACCTTAAAAAAACGCTTACGTGCGCGTGAAAAATTACACATCAGCACCACTTTTCGAGAGTACTCCACCCTATTTCGCCGTTATTTTGGTATTCAATCAGAGCAGGCATTGGATCTGTTTTATCAAACGGTCTCAATGAAATCAGTGGGTAACCTTACTGATTTTGTGCGCCTGCATATGTTGGAGAAAAATGAGGTTGAGAGCCAATTAGATAATTTACTGCGTGGTTTTGATAATCTTAACCGCCTGCATGAGGCGGTGCTTAAAGCGCGACTACAAATTGAACAGCTCACACCCCTAACGGCTGCCTTAAGTAAATTTACCGATTTGCAAATCAGTATTGAAGCATTGCGTGCGGCACGTGCTGCTTTAGGTAGTTGGTTTGCGCATTTTCAGCAGGAATTATTACAAACGCAAATTGAGAAAATAACGCAGCAAAGCGAACGCTTAGCACATCAGCTAGAGAAAATTAGCGCAAGCATTGAAAACCTACGCCATAAAGAAAGTGATTTTCGCCGCAGTATTGAGGATCAAGGTGGACGTAGATTACGTGAAATAGAGCGTGAAATTGAACAGTTTCAACGCGAAGTAGACCGTTGTAAACGTCAATATACGCAGTATGATAAAGCCTGTCAGCCCCTAGAATTATCCCCCCATTTGGATGAAAAACAGTTTTATGCAAACCAGCAACAATTGCAAATTATTGGCAAAGAAGTAGAGAGTAAAGAAGAAGTTTTACAGGAACAGCGTGATCACAGCGCCATTCAGCTTAGTATTCAGCACAAGGAAAAAAATCAGTTACAACAGGAAATTGAATCACTTAAACAGCGCAAATCCAATATTCCTCTGCGTAATTTATCCATCCGCCAAGGGTTACTGGATACCTTGAATTTGGATGAAGATGAACTACCTTTTATTGGTGAACTATTGCAGGTAGATGAGCAGCAAAGCGAATGGGAAGGGGCGATTGAACGGGTATTACACAATTATGGTTTAAGCTTGTTGGTCTCCGAACGGCATTATAAAAGGGTGAGCCAATACGTTGAGAAGACACATCTTAAAGGGCGTTTGGTCTATTTTCGTATTGATGATCGTCATTCAAAATCAACACCTATTGAATCAGGCTCTCTCGCTGAAAAAATACAGATTAAGCCTGCCAGTGAATTTTATGATTGGTTGGAAAACTCTTTAGCCAGTCGTTTTAACTATCATTGTTGCGATGATATGGATGCCTTTCGTCGTCATTCGTATGCGATTACTAAAAGTGGGCAGATAAAGGCAGGGCGACAGCGTCATGAAAAGGATGATCGTTATAATCTGCATGATCGTAGTCGTTATATTTTAGGCTGGAGCAACTTGGAAAAGCTTCAAGTACTAGAAAATCTAGCGCAAACATTGGAACAAAAAATTCAGCAGTTCTCAATACAGATTGCGAACGTGCAAATGCAGCAGAAAGTATTACGCATTAAAACCAATGCTTTGCATGATTTACAAAACATCCATCAATTTTCTGAAATAGATTGGCAAACGCCGACGTTGAGTATTGAACAGCTTAATCAGGAACATCAATCCATCCAGAGTAGTTCTAATGTATTACAGCAATTGCAAAAATTATTAGAGCAAACCATTAGTGAGAGAAAACAAACGGAAGGACAAGAAAAGCAAGGATTTAGTGACCAAGGTACGTTAAAAACCAAACTGGAAAATGCACAGCAAGATCTACAAGCAGCATTACTCCTTGCTAATGAGTTGAATGAAGAAACGTTGCAACAACATCAACCTTTATTACAACAGTGGCGCGAAAAAGAACTGGGTGAAACTGTCTTTAATTTGCGTAATTTAGATAAAAACCAACGTGAAATGCGGGAAGCAATGAGTACTCATGTTGGCAATGATACCGCAAAGATAAATCGTCTCACACAAAGTATTATTCAGCAAATGCAGGATTATAAACGCAA
>JAGLBQ010000181.1 GCA_023146675.1 Cocleimonas sp.
GGATGCGGATACCAATGGTTTTACGTTTCGGGTTTTGTATCCGTTTCGGAACTTCACGACTAGCCTTTAAAATAAAGGTATACGACCCTGGAGTGACTGATTTTATGAGTCGATAATTGATATTGTCTACGATTGCATATTGTGCTATTTCAGAAAGATCACGGCAAACAAGGGTGAAATTATGATTTTTATCCACCTGTCTTATCTGTCGAATACGTTCAGCTGCTTTTTTTTCATCCAAACGACAGCCAATAGCGTAACTAGAATCAGTCGGGTAGATAACAACGCCACCTTGATTGATGATATCGACCGCTTGCTTAATGAGGCGTAATTGCGGGTTTTCGGCGTGAATTTGAAAATATTGGCTCATTGGACGGTCAACGACGTTAAAGATGCAAAAGTTCTATTCAATAGGGTAGCTTTATTCCTTCAAACTTCCTAAAATGCGCGATTCTATCACGAAGCCTCGTTACTACGCCTTAAATAATTAACTATAAAATTACTATGAAAGCACTATTTGATTTTTTTCCTGTTTTATTTTTCTTCTTAACCTTTAAGTTTTACGACAGCCTGCCCGATAGCGTTATCGACATGGCGAATCAACTGCCCTTTTTAGATTTAACCCCTGGCAATAGCAAAGATGCAATTTTTATGGCAACTTTGGCTATTATTATAGCGACCATATTGCAAAATATAGCCCATTGGCTGGTGTATCGTCGCTTGGAAAAAATGCATTTGATTTCACTGGTCATTCTGCTAATTTTTGGTACATTGACATTAATGTTAAAAAATCCAGATTACATTGCATGGAAGGTGACTATTTTTAACTGGATCTTTGCGGGTGTGATACTGGGAAGCTTTTTTATTGGCGAAAAAACGCTAATTGAGCGTATGATGTCACACGCGATTAGTGTTCCTAAGCAAATATGGAAAAAGGTTAATTTGTCTTGGGGGATCTTTTTTATTATTGTCGGCGCTTCGAATTTGATCGTCTATGAGATTTATGCAAAGCAAATGGATAATTTGGATGCTTGGGTTAATTTCAAAATGTTTGGTATTTTAGGATTGACACTGGTGTTTATGATCGGTCAAGGACTCTATATTGCCAAGCATGCAGAAGAGATTGAAGAAGAGACAGAAGAGGTCAAAAATTAATGTTATATGCCATTATTGCACAAGACATTGAAGACAGTTTGGACAAACGACTTAGCGCACGTCCTGCTCATATTGAAAGATTAGAGCAGCTAAAAGCAGAAGGTCGCTTGATTCTTGCAGGTCCGCACCCATCTATTGATAGCGAGGATCCAGGGATGAATGGCTTTTCAGGAAGTCTGATTGTTGCTGAGTTTTCATCACTAGAAAAAGCACAAGCTTGGGCAGATTTAGATCCCTATATTGTCGCGGGTGTTTATGCGCAAGTGACCGTAAAACCTTTTAAGAAAGTACTACCTTAGGGAAAATTTATAAATCCCTTAAAATAACATCAAAGAGAAAAAATAATGCAATTTACAACTAAAATGAATCCAGCAATAAAAAAATCATTACTAGCAACTGCTATGCTTATTAGCTTAGGGCTTGCTACTAGCGCCACACATGCGAAGGTTGAAAACGAAGATACCGTTGTCGCGACAGTGAATGGCGATAAAATTATGAAAAGTTCGTTAGATGGCTACTTGCAGGTAATTAAAAGATCACCCAGTGGTGCTCAAGTTAAACCAGCAGAAGCACTCGATGATTTAGTCGCGACTGAGCTAGCACTTCAAGCTGCAAAGAAAACTGATATTTTATCGCGTGATGAAGTTAAGAAAAAAATTGCTGATTTTACTCGCAATGTTATTTTAACAACATGGACAAAAGAGAAGGTTAAGTCATTTAAAATTACGGATGAGGAAATTAAAGCTGAATATGATGAAACGGTTAAAAAGCTAGCGTCTAAAGAGTTCAGCGCACGTCATATTCTGTTAAAGAAAGAAGATGAAGCGAAAGCTGTGATTAAAGAAATTGCTGGCGGTGCTGATTTTGCTAAGCTTGCGAAAGAAAAGTCAACAGGTCCATCTTCAGCAAATGGCGGCAGTCTTGGCTGGTTTAAAGCGCAAACCATGGTTCCTGCATTTGCGACGGCTGTAAAAGCAATGAAAAAGGGTGATGTATCAAAAGAGCCTGTAAAAACGCAGTTTGGATGGCATATCATCAAGCTTGAAGATTTTCGTGATGCGAAATTACCAGTATTGAAAACCTTAAAGCCAAAGATTGAGCGTAAAATTTCACAAAAGAAAATGTTAGCTTATATGGATGAGATCAAAAAAACAGCTGATGTGAAAATAACACTTCCAAAAGAAGAGAAAAAGGAAGAGAAAAAAGAAGAAAAGAAAATAGAGAAAAAAGATTAATAATCGGCATCTTTCATTTGTCAGTTTTTGTCGCCCGTATGTAGTCTAAGTGCAATACGGGAGACCATAGCAACGCGCTATCCCATATTAGATAAATTTTATAAGGGATACAAAAGTAGTACGCTACTTTTTAGTGAAAGATGCCTAACAATAAATCTAAAAATTAAATATAAAGGAAAATGCCATGAAACAAAATTGGAAAGAATTTCTTATTGATAATGGCGCTGAGTTTGATTCAGATGAACTCATTTCTTTTGGTAATCCCGGTCGGGAAAACCGTATACCTCCGCAAGGGTCCGTATTATCTGATCTATCTGATCGTGGAATTATTGAAGTTCATGGTAAAGACGCAACCGATTTTTTACAAAATCAATTTACCAATGATATTTCTAGAGTCACAGAAGACACCCATCAATTAAGTGCATGGTGTAATCCCAAAGGACGGGTTATAGCCACTTTTCGCATTTTTAAACGCAATAATAACTATTATTTAACGTTATCTGCTGATTTAGTTGAGTTAGTTATTAAAAGGTTGCGTATGTTTGTGATGATGTCCAATGTCACTATTGAAGATATGTCTAGAAGTTTGATACATTTTGGCTATGCGGGTGAACGAGCAGAGCAAGAGTTGCAACATATTGTCTGTGATGGTTGCGTGCCTGCTGAGGCAAATAAAACGCTGCAACAAGATACCTTGAGTATTCTACGCCTGCCTGGCTCGGTTCCACGCTTTGAAGTTTTTGGTGAGCTTGAAGATGCTAAAAATTTATGGGAACGTTGCAATGTACGTGCTGCACCTGTCAGTAGTAGCAGTTGGGATTATCTCAATATTGCTGCGGGGCTTCCTGTTGTGAGTGAAGCGAGTTCTACAGCATGGATACCACAAATGCTTAACTTACAAGTGATTGATGGTGTTGACTTCAATAAAGGTTGCTTTCCTGGGCAAGAAGTTGTGGCACGCTTAAAATACTTGGGTAAAAATAAGCGCCGACTGTATCGTATTGAGATCAATAGTGATGAGTTGCCTGAAATAGGGCAAGAAATTTATGCAGAAGGTGAAAGCGCCTATGCAGGAAAAATTCTAACAGCCGTTATTAATCCTACAGGAAAAGTAGAAGCATTAGCGGTTATGAAAATTGCACTTATGGATAAAAATATTGGCTTAAATAAAGATGAAATAGGAGAGCAAGATAGTATTATTCTTCTTGATTTGCCTTATTCTGTGGAGTGAAAGCTTGTACTTTTTCGTCTACCAAAAAAAGACCTCATGTACTAATACTGCATGGGGTCTTAATGAATGCACTAGAGATGTTCTATCTAGAATATCAGTTTAAAAAATCAGGATTTATTGTTCATAGTATTTCCTATCAATCTGTTCTAAAAACACCTGCTGAAAATGCAATCATCTTGCATCAAAAAATTCTTAAACTAAAGCTAAACAAGCTACACATTGTTGCACATAGTCTCGGAGGCATTGTTACCGCGCATTTGCTAGCAATGTTTGATGATATTCCTAAAGGTAATATTGTCATGTTAGGCACGCCCATAAACGGTAGCTGGTTTGCACATAAACTACGTTACGTTCCACTTATTAATAAAATGCTGGCAAACAGCATGAAATTAGGGCTTTCAGGTAACGATATTCCTGATTGGAAAACAGAGCATCAGTGGGGAATGATAGCAGGCAAGGCAAAAATAGGTTTGGCAATTATTGTCGGTGGTTTGCCAGAAGAGGGTGATGGAACGGTGATGTTAAAAGAAACACAGCATCAAAAAATTAACACACATATCACCTTGCCAGTTTCACACACAGGTATGCTCTTTTCTAAACAAGTTGCGCAGTTTACGGTACACTTTTTAAAGACGGGAAAGTTTCCAGCTTAATCTAAAAAATTAATCAGCTTTTCTTGTACGACTTACGGCATCTATTTTCTAATAGTAAACGTATATTTGGGTGGAATATTAACTTAAATTTATAAAGGAAAATCTACCCAATGTTGAAAATGAAATTAATTACGCTTAGTTCAGCTTTAGTGTTATCGCTAGCAATAACACCCACGATACAGGCTGATGTAGCAGGTATTAAAGGGTAATGCATTGCAGGAAGAAGTTGCAAAAAAGATAAAAAATATCAGTACAACACAGTTGAAAAAATTACTAGCGGATGATCCAGAAGTAGCTTTAGTTGATATACGCTTGCCATCAGAAGTAAAATCAATGGGTGGAGCAATTAAAGCACAGCAAAATACAAATATTCCAAGAGGTTGGTTGGAATGGCGTATTACCAACGTTGCGCTTAATAAAAATACGCCTATTGTTGTTTATTGTGGCGCCAATGTGCGTAGCCCTCTCGCAGCTGATACGTTAATGAAAATGGGTTATACCAATGTGAAAAATTACGCAGATGGCTATATTGGTTGGAAGCGTGCGGGATTGCCGATTGCGAAGTAGGTTTTAAAATCCTTTTTATATTGTTCCCTAAAGTGTTGATCATAAAAATATTACTGTCTAGAATAAGGGCGCATTATTAGAAGCAATATAAATAAGGAATACACTTGTGAAGGAAACAGAATTTTCAACATTAAAACTCCAGCAGAGTTTGATTGATAACTTGTCAACATTAAATTATCAGACGATGACACCGATTCAAGCACAAAGCTTGCCTGATATATTGGATGGCAAGGATATTATTGGGCAGGCAAAAACTGGTTCTGGTAAAACGGCTGCCTTTGCTTTGGGAATTTTGGAGCATCTTGATGTTAAGCGATTTCGCATTCAATCCTTGGTTCTTTGTCCTACGCGTGAGCTTGCGGATCAGGTGGCTCAGGATATTCGTAAACTTGGGCGTGGTATCCATAATATCAAAGTACTTACCCTTTGTGGCGGCATGCCGTTTGGTCCACAGCGTGGATCACTCGAACATGGTGCACATATTATTGTTGGCACACCAGGACGTGTTGAGGATCACCTTAATAGACGTACTTTGAAACTCAATGATGTCAATATACTGGTGTTGGATGAAGCCGATAGAATGCTAGAAATGGGATTTCAGGAGCAGCTTGATGCCATTATTAGCCGCGTACCTGATCCGCATCAAACCCTATTGTTTAGCGCAACCTTTCCTCCCAAAATCAAAAAAATTAGCAACCGTATTATGCAGCGACCTGTGATGATCGAGGTCAAAGAAGCGCACGATAATAATACGATTGCGCAGCACTTTTATAAAATAGACTCAGATAATGAGCGCATAACAGCATTACGCTTATTGTTGTTACACTTTCAACCTGCCTCAGCAGTGGTGTTTTGTAATACCAAAATCGCAACAGAGGAAGTGGCTGGTGAGCTAGCGGATAATGGTTTTAGCGTCCTTGCTTTAAATGGAAACTTAGAGCAGAGAGATCGTGAAAAAACACTGGCACAATTTGCAAATAAAAGTATCACAGTGCTAGCAGCAACGGATGTAGCAGCACGTGGATTG
The DNA here is from genome assembly GCA_023146675.1 of Cocleimonas sp. Lineage (GTDB taxonomy): Bacteria > Pseudomonadota > Gammaproteobacteria > Thiotrichales > Thiotrichaceae > JAGLBW01. Next base: position 5,869 of record JAGLBQ010000181.1, read on the forward strand.
GATATAGATGCCATTGAAATGGTGGTAAATTTTGATATAGCGCATGATCCAGAGATTCATTTACACCGCATAGGACGCACGGGGCGGGCTGGAAATACAGGAATTGCGTGTTCTTTATATAGCCAAAAAGAGGCGCATAAATTAGCCTTGCTAGAGGGTGATATTGATCCTATTGTTGAAACAGAGTCGTTGCCTTCCACTGAAAATTTGGATAAATCTCCCGTACAAGCAACCATGGTCACTTTACTTATTGATGGTGGAAAAAAACAAAAACTACGTCCTGGTGATATTTTAGGTGCGCTGACAAGTAAAAATGGAATAATAGGAAAGCAGGTTGGTAAAATTCAAATTTTTGACCAGTGGGCTTATGTTGCCATTGATCATACCGTTGTTAAAAAAGCGCTGGATACCTTGAATAAAGGAAAATTAAAAGGGCGTTCATTTAGGGCGCGACAGGTACATAATAATTCGCGTAACAAACAATCTGATAGTGGCACGCATTTGTATGGGCGATATTAATGATCAGGCAGTGGGTAATTTCTGTGAAACTATGATAGTCCAAAGCAGAAAAAAAACATGTAGATCATTGAATTAATGTTTATTTCTCAGCTGTTATTTTTTTAAAATTACAGATCTGACCCACTACCAATGATCAATACTTACTGCCCACGCATAAACAATTTATCCAACTGATCAAGAGAAAGTTGTGTCCAAGTAGGTCGTCCATGATTACATTGTCCACTGCGTTCAGTACGTTCCATATCGCGCAGTAGAGCGTTCATTTCTGGTACGCTTAATTTATGGTTTGCGCGTACTGAGCCGTGACATGCCATGGTAGAGAGTATTTCATTCATGGTTTGCTGGATGCGTTCACTACTTCCGTGTTGAATTAAGTCAGCTAATACGTCTCTTAATAAGTTGGCGGTGTCTGCATTCTTTAATAAGGAGGGTACAGCGCGAATAACCAGTTTTTCTGGCGCTAGACGATCTATAGCAAAGCCTAACTGTTCAAATACTTCGGTATGTTCAATGGCGCAGTTGGCTTCTTTTTTGCTAACGGCAACGGGGTTTGGGACAAGTAATGGCTGAGAGCGTATATTGTCTTTTGCCATGCTCTTTTTTAGGTGTTCGTAGGTAATGCGTTCATGGGCGGCATGCATATCGACGATGATTAGTCCCTGTGCATTTTCTGCCAAAATAAAGATGCCATGCACTTGTGCAAGGGCAAAACCTAGTGGCGGTATTTCGCCTGTGTCCGTGTAATTGCTTTCAGTTTGTACTGATAATGAACTGGGAGTATAGCTATTTGCATTTGGTATCCTAGGTATAAAGGGATTGCTATTTTTATTATCAGAGCCTTGATGCAATTGCTTATACACTTCCATTTGCTCGCGTACAGGAATGCTTAAACTAGCCTGTGTATTCTGAAATGGATTGCTATTTTGATGATTGTTTTGTGATGGCTCGTTAGTATCCATAGCGGCACTGTTAGGATTATTTAAATCCTGTTCATCCGCATTGGGGCGGATATTAGCCAATGCTTTATGCAGGGTGCGATAAAGAAAATCATGTACCAGACGTGCTTCACGAAAGCGCACTTCATGTTTGGTAGGGTGGGCATTGACATCGACTTGTTCAGGATCAAGTTCTAAAAATAGTAAATAGGCAGGGTGGCGACCGTGATAGAGCACATCTTGATAAGCCTGACGTACCGCATGGGTAACGATACGGTCACGTATAATACGTCCATTGACATAAAAGTATTGTAAATCAGCTTGTGAGCGTGAAAAAGTAGGTAGCCCAACCCATCCCCATAATCGTAGTCCTGCTGCTTCATACTCTACATAAAGTGATTGCTCCATAAAAGCAGGTCCAAATATTTCTGCTACCCGTCGTTCAGATGAGGTGCGGTCTTTGGCAGGCTGCAAATGTAATACGGTTTTACTGCCATGTTTCAGGCTAATAGAGGTTTGGAAGCGGCTTAGGGAGATTTTTTTAACGACGTCTTCTAAATGCCGAAACTCGGTTTTCTCGGTTTTTAGGAATTTGCGTCGTGCAGGAACATTGAAGAATAAATCACGCACATCAATAGTAGTCCCTTGGGGATGTGAGCAAGGCTCTGGTTCATCAAACTCATCACCACCACCATTGCCTGATAATTTCCAGCTTTGTTGACTGTCTTCACTTTTTGAGCTAATGCTCAGGCGTGACACAGAGGCAATACTGGGCAAGGCTTCACCGCGAAAGCCAAGCGAGCGTATATGCTCCAGATCATCTAAAGACGCTATTTTACTCGTGGCGTGGCGGCTTAGTGCAAGACTGAGTTCATCTTTAGGAATACCGCAACCATTGTCTCGAATGCGAATGCGCTTACTTCCCCCTTGCTCTATTTCTAGCTCTATTTGTGTTGCACCTGCGTCTAAGGCGTTTTCTAACAGTTCTTTAACCACAGAAGCAGGGCGCTCAACGACTTCACCAGCAGCTATCTGGTTGATCAGGTGTGATGGGAGTTGTTGTATTGCCATATTGGTAAGGGGTAACGTCTCAGTCTAGGCTGGTTCTTTTTATACGGCAATCTTCCGTAAATGTTTACCAACCGCTAGTTGCGCACCTAATAATCCTAATATACTACTTATGGCAAGTATAAATAGAGTGGCATTCACATCTAACCCACTAATGGTAAAATGACTGCCATATAAACGGGCAAGGTCATTCACGGGTGAAATAAGAAAAAGTAATGAAAAATGCACGATAACCAGACTTAAAATACCGCCAAATAATCCATACCATATTCCCCCGTAGAGAAAAGGACGGCGAATATAGGAGTTGGTCGCACCGATTAGTTTGGTCACTTCAATTTCTTCTTTGCGATTTTCAATATTGAGCCGAATGGTATTGCCAACCACTAATAATACAGTCAGTGCAAGTAAGGCGGAAATAACCAAGACGGATCGATCTGCAATGCGCAATATTGCTAATAATCGCTGTACCCATTCAATATCCATTTGTACCACATCAACATCAGAATATAGTTCTAATTGCCGTGCTAACTTAGCAAGATCGACTTTAGGATCGTTTATTAAGCGCATCCTTGGGGTAATAACCAGCACATGCGGCAGAGGGTTTTCTTTTAGTGTTTCTAGTGTTTCTGCAAAGCCTGTTAATTGTTTGAATTTTTCTAAGGCATCTTCTCGGGTAACGACTAAGACATGATCTATTTCATTCAAATCTGAAAGTAATTCAGCACGATCTTTCGCTTGTTGTACCGTGATATTTTGCTGCATAAACAATGAAATAGTGGGTATCTCGCGTTTATCATCGGTAAGGGTTTTTAGATTTAACAATAATAAATGCAAACCCGCAGGCAGAGACAGTGCGATAGCGATGGCGGCAAGCGTAATCCATGTTGAGAGTGGCGTTTGCCAAAGTTGCTTTAAGCTATATTGAAAGGCTGTTTTATGCTGTCCAATACTACTAAGTGTCGGTGCTGTTGCCTGATGAGCGGTTGTATCTTGAGAGCTTGAGGGTGATGTCATAATGATTAAGCTCCTTGTACTTTTTGTAATACGATAATACGTTTCTTCATCGTTTCTATCAGCAACTGGTCATGGCTAGCGATTAACACGGTTGAACCTAGCTCATTGAATTGTTTGAAAGTACACATAATATCATGTGCTAGTGCAGGGTCTAAATTACCTGTGGGTTCATCGGCAAGAATAATGCTGGGTTTATTCACCACCGCTCGTGCAATACCAACACGCTGTTTTTCACCTGCGGATAGCATGAGTGGAAATTCTTTTTCTTTGCCAAGTAAATTGACCTTATCTAAAGCAGCATGAATGCGACGCTTGATATCAGGGGGAGGCATGCCAGAAATCATTAACGGCAATGCTACATTATCGTAGATAGTGCGATCTGAGAGTAAATGATGATCCTGAAAAATTACGCCGATACGGCGTCGGTAGGCGGGTACTTTACCACTTCTTAGATGTTGTAGATCCATTCCATCAACAATAACCTTGCCTTGATTAGGGCGTTCTAATAAGGCGATTAGTTTGAGTAGCGTACTTTTACCCGCGCCAGAATGTCCTGTAATAAAAGCCATTTCGCCACGTTGTATAGTCAAATTCACATTGTATAGCGCAATCTGTCCTGTCGGATAGCGTTTGCTAACTTCTTTAAACTCGATCATAAGTGGTGCAGATCCTAAGATTAAGGGGGTCGCTAGAGAGTAACATAGATTAGATGCAATTATCTAATGTGAATTAATCATTAGTCAATCGTAGCAACTGATTTTATTGATTTTCATGTGTGTTTATCAGGAAGAAAATTGGAGTGAAAACCTTAGTTTTTCAGCATTCTCAACATTTCAATCCCTAATTTTCTATCGGTCATTGCGATATAAGCAGCATAGCCTTGCAATCGTTGTAAACTCTCGCCTTCTGGCAACGCTTTCCCTTGTTTTAAATTATAAAGAGCGGCACGCATTTGACGTTTTAATTTACGATTGACACGCGGCATACCTTTACCGTTGACGATTAATCCTGTGACTTCCTGAGTATTGCTTTGACGAATAATATGGGTCTTTTTAGTATTCACCTTAAAGCCTTCTTCGCCCAATATACGTTTTACGCCGCCGATTAAACGACTAGTTTCAGGTAGTTTTTTGCGTTTAGCAGGGTAGCTAAACGTTAAATCATCGGCATATCGGGTGTAGCGCATACCTGCTTTTGTGGTCATGCTTGTTATTCGCCTATCCAAACTTAAACATAAAACATTGGTAATAGCAGGACTGGTGGGTGCGCCTTGTGGCAGACAACGATCTGCTAGGGCAACATACAGTTCTTTATCACCTTTTTTAACAATTTGACGGGGTGATTCGGTGCAAAGTAGTGCTAATAAGGTGGCAATTTGTTCATTATAGCCTGCTTTACGAAAGACTCCTTTGACGCGCTTCCAGCTTATGCTGGGGAAGAAGTCTTCTATATCCATTTTTATTAGTACTTGGCTATCGGTATGCTCCATTGCATTGGTGGCAATGGAGCGACCTGCTAAAAAGCCATGTGCGGCACCGTGGACTAAAAGGTGATCTAATATTTCACGCAACACCCAGCGTTGTGCTTTTTTAAGTTTAGGACGGGGTGACCAAATAGCGCGCACACCACCACTGCGTTTGGGGATTTCAAAGCGATTATAATGGCTTTGTGTTGCCACTTCACGATGATAGCAAAGCCAGCGTAATTCACTAATGGATAGCGCTAATACTTCAGCTAATTGTTTAACACGGGTGAGGTTGGGTAATTGGTTTTCTAATCGACGCTTAGGTGCATTGTCTAGATCCCATTTATCGTTACTGGTGTCATCTGTCCAGTAAATGCCTTCGCCTAAGTGGACGATATGATTTGCTTTATAGGCTTTCCATGCTGATTTTTTTAGCGTTCGTTTTTGTTCTGATTCTGCTTTTAATTCCAGCTTGTATTTTTTCAATTCATGCGCCGACATATTATCTGTATCGCGCCGCGAGACTAAAAAGCCATTGCTCTTTAATTGCTGTTGAACATAGGCATTAATACTGCCCGCTTTTTCTATTGCGATCCAAAGTGTATCGCTTTTAGTTAGTTTTTTGTCCATGTTTCCCTACCCCTCAATATATCCTGTCATTTCTAGCTGTGATACATGCCCTAAATACGCTTGGCGTGCTTCTTTAACACTATTAAATGCAAACTGCTGTTGTTTTTTTTGTTGATTAGTATCGCGGTTAATAAGCAGGCGTTTATTATTTAGTGTCATTTGAATATGGTCTTGTTTGGTTTTTTTGCGACGGCTAAATATGCGTGTTTCTTGTGTAATCTGGCGTAGATCTGTATTTGCTAACTGTGCAGCATATTGCAAACGTAAGGCAATGAGATGGCTGCATGGTCCTTGGGTTAAGCCGTGTTGCATTATTTGATGACAACTACATTCAGCCTTGGCAACATGACCTTCCTCATTCAGTTTAAGACGCGTTAGATACTCGCGCTTATCCTCCTTCACTTCAATCTCCGCTGAGATTTCTATTCCCTCATTGGGAATTAAGCTTAGGCTGAGTTTACCCACTGCTTTTTGCCGTGCAACCAAATCATAGGCTAACGCTTCTGCGGGTAGACGGTATTGGAACTGCTCCATTGCCAAGGGTTCTTCTGTTAGTGGGCGATAACGGTAGACTTTATTGGCTATATCATACGTCACAAGCCCTTGTTGGCAGGCTTGCTGCAATGCTGCTACGCTATCACTCTTTTTTAATTGGGTGACTTTGCTGATATTGGCTAAGCTATCCACATAGTGCTTTTTTAGATGATTACTGACTTTTTTTAATGTGGTGAGCGTATCCGCTTGGCGTGGTAATAATAAATCAAAATTAAGCGATTGTGACCAGTTGCTAGCCGTAAATCCCGTAACTGCAAGGGTTAGACTCATGCCTTTGCCTTTAAGTGTCCAAAAGCTAGGCATTCTATTACCTAATAGACTGACCTCGATAGTCTCTGCAAAAGGCAAAAATCGTTTTAATAATGCCAAGCGACGACGCCCCCAAAGGCGTATCACCTTCGCTTGTTTTCCCTTATAAACACCTGCACTGGCTTCTATCACCGTATCATTTGGCTCTAATACCAAACGGGGTTGTTCATTTGGTACTAGCTCAATGCGTAAACCACGGCGCATGCCTTTACTATCCGCATGCATCCGCAAATGATGCAGACAGTTATACAGATCAATGGGTTGTAATTGGAAGGTATCAGCAGGTAATTGTGCCGATGATTGCACTTGTAGAAAGCCACGAATCCACGAATGTGGCACTTTAATTTTCTTTTCTAGCACTTCTGTTTCAGGCAAGTCTGTGGCGGTTTCTGTTTTAAACGTAACCGCTTTTTGCCCAATGGAAAATTGTGTCGCATGAAAGCTGCGTATCTGCTCAATGCCTTGTGCTAGCTCTGCGCTAAAGTCGATATTGGTCGTACCATAGGTAACATCTCCTTTAATATCAAAGAAGTTATGATCAAACGATAATGATGCATAACTCCCTTCATCTTTACTAAAAACTTCGAGTGTTATTTTATCAGGATGCACACTGATGACAGGATCAAGAATCAGCCATGCATCAGGATCATTTTTAAGTAACCAGTCATAATAGGCATGATGCGCTTTCGCTAAGCCTTTATTGCGATGACTATTGCGCATTTGCATAAAAGCAGCATACGCCGTGCGATCTTTTGGTACGTAGCGATAATCACTGCTAACAATAGCAAATAAGGTTGCCATTGCTTCACGAAAGGCAATTGCCTCTTTTATCGTGGCAGTAAATTTCACCTTATCTCGTTTTAAATGGCTAAATAAATGCAGATGATCAGCGTAGAAATCACTTGGTTGCTGATAGCTTAGTGTGACAGCCTCTGCCTTTATTGCATTATTATCGTTATCGTTATTGTTATCGGGTTGTTGGTCGGTCATAGTTTATGTTTTTTGTGGAATTTTTTGGTGGAGTCCGCCTACAATTATCGTAGGGTTGGTGTCGCTTAATGAAACAGACTAAGCTTAATCTATGCTCGGTTCTGCAAGCTACACCGACCTATCTAACTTGTCTTAGCGGTTAATTGCTCTGCTTTAGCCAGACTACGTTGTTGACGGCGCAAGGCGCGATAGGCTGCTTTGCTAATATCTTTATCATTATTTTTATGTAGTTCACTTAATGCATCACTTGCGGCTTTATTAATAATGCGCGCTAATCCTTCAATCGCCCCCATCCTTACCGTTTCTTGCTGTTGTTCATCACTGGCAATTTGTAGTAGCGTTAGAGTGTCTTGTTTACTAATTAAAATCGGCAATGCCTGAGCTTGCTGGCTAGATTGCGCAGCCGCTTCTATTAGTGATTTATTAAACTGTTTATCCATCACAATATCAGCTTGTCCTTGGAATTGTCGCCAATCCAATTTTTGGCTTTTAGCATGTGCTTGTAGTAGTTGATTTGCTAAATGGCTAATTTTCAAGACAGGAGATGCCAATAGGTTTTCCACACTTTTAAGCTGTAACTTATTGGGCAATTTTTCAAGACTTAATAACGCTTTCAATACGTGTAGCTGGAGTGGGCGTTGTGATTTCTTATTACTAGTAAGTAAATCGCTTACCGTATCATTAATGACGCTGTGTTTAACGGCTGACCAGAGAAGTTGTTGCAAGGCTTGTGTTGTTTTTTCCAGTTTCTCTTCAAGCTGATACACGGATGCTGATGTTTCATTTAATTCTTGCGGGATGTTTTCTCTCACATAGTTTCTATTCACTTCTAGGTGATTTTCAAGCGCATCACCTTCAAGACCTGATTTTTTGGCAAAGACATTCACCAGAGAATTAATCCATCCTTCGTCTAAATCATCCTGTATCGATTGCTCGCCGTGCAATTGATTATATTGCTCAGTCCAGCGCTGGTAATAACGTGTTAATGCCGTTTGTAAGTGATCTTCGCTGGCTTTTGTGAGTTTATCCATGCGTGTTAATAATCGTGCAATTGTATTAATGATGCGAGATGAATTGCTTTTCAGTGCTTTGCCTAAATCTTTCGCACTGTAATCACTGCGCTTTAATAGGCTATGGTCAATGGCTTGTAAAATAGACTCAATCGCCTCCTCATCCGCATAATGAGCCGTTAATAAATGGAGCAAGTCTGCACTAGATGCATAAAGAGTAATACGCTCTAATGCCTTATCATCAATCTCAGGATAATGTCCTTGTATTAACGCGTAATCGACCTCGCTAGTTTGCTCATCTGCTGTTTTCCATAAGCGTTGAGCCACATGGTAAGCGCTTCTGGTGACATCATCATCCTTTTCATGCTTTAGTAATGTGAGTAATAACGCACGGCTGGCATCGGTATCCCAATATTGTAATAGTTTGACGGCATGTTGACGATTATCATAGCTATGCTCGGTATTCTCAATATAGGCACAGATAATTTGCCATGCAGAGAGGCTATTAAACCAGCGTAAACCATTCAGTGCATGAGTATTCATATCTGAATAATAATCGGCATTATTTAGGCTTGATTTAAGCAGTTTGAAGATTTTATCAGCCTGCTGACTATCACTCATTGAGCCAATTGCTTCAATGGCGACTTCATTAAGCAAATGCTCTTTATCTTGAGCCAAGCTCAATAGCTTATCCAGTGCGCGTTGGTCTCCTGACTTACCCAAGGCTAAGACCGCACGTTGGCGATACGTATCATTCTCTTGATAATCAGCGGATGCTAATAAAATAGCAAAGCCTTGTTGATGACCATTGACCGCTAATGCTTCAGCCGCAAGGAATTGAATATCCAATTCTTTATGTGTCAGTAATTGTAATAGCGAATCTGCTTTGCTGCCTCTGCGTTTGAGACGGTAAGATAAGGTGGCAATAATGCGTGCAAGATAGTGTGGATCAATAACAGGAATCGCATCGTGTAGCGCTTTATCCATTATTTTACTCACTGCTTTAGCCTTTGGCCACCCCATCATAGGAATAAGATTAGCCGCCATATCATGACGATCCATTTTAATCATGGCATTAAAGAACTGGATCAATAAATCATCATGGCGTGGATGCTGTTTATCTATCCAACTGCGATCATCATGGGTTTCATAGAAGTCTTCAAAGGATTGATCATAGCCTGTTATCAATAGTAGCGAATGCATAATCCACTTCGCTTCTTTAGGCTGTGATGCTAGGCGCGCTAATAAGGTATCAAAAAGTTTCGTATGACGATATGCAGCAAGTGCTTGGTAAAGATAGCTATCTTCTTGGCGATTAAGCGTATTGTGCTGCAAATAATCAAATAAGATTTCTGCAACCTCGGGTACGGGCAATAACTTCAAACCACGAACAATCTGCTGCTGCTGGCTTTTATCCGTATTATGTGCCAATAAATCAGTCAATAAGTTAAGTGCTTGGGGGTGCGATTGATGTGCTAAATGTGTCGCTGCCTTTATTGCGCTAGGCAGATGATCATTTTGTACTGTTTTAACTAATAAGTTCTGTGTTGCATCCTCTTTTTGAGCGGCTAATTCATTCACACATTGCAGTCTTAACTCTAGATAATACGATTGTAGCGCATATTCAGCAGCCTTTATTAAGCCCTGATCTTCACGATACAACGTATAGGCTTCCACAGACAACACACTATCATCACCCTGAATAAGACTGTGCAATAAGGCATGTGATTCTTTAATCGAGTAATGTTCAATTAAAAGTTGCAAGCCTTGTTTGGCAATATCTTGTTTGGGCGATGTAGTTGCCACTTTTCCTAAGGTTGCTAAATCCATCTCCAATGATTGCAAATCATCAAATACAAATTGACGAATATCAGAAACATTATGATTGAGCAAGGTCAGAAAACAACTACTGACACTGCTATACAATAGCTTATCCTTTTCTGCCAATTGATGCAGTTTACGCAATGCTTTGAGGCTGGTATTTAGCCCATTATAATACCCATCACGATCTACCGATTGCACTAAGGCAAGGTAAGTGCCAAAAGCACGTTGATTCCATTCGCTTTGCAACGGCTTTGGATTTTTTAGTGGTGTAATATGCGCACTCGCTTGTTGAATGGAATCCGCATAGCGTGTTTTAAATACCTGATAATGCAACGTCCATTCTTTAATTGAAACACGCTCATCTAGCGCGCGTAAAACATAGACTAATTGCGCCTTGCCATGACCTTCAGCATAGACTAAAACAGAACTTATTTGTTGCAGTTGAGAAATACTAATTGTCCATTTTTCATCATTAAACTGTTCGATGAGCCAATCTTTTAGGTATTCCCAACGTGTATTCTCATCACCATAGGAACTCATTAGCCCCGCGCAGAACATTTGTAGCTCCGCATTATTAATCGTTAATGCCCAAGTACTGAGTGTCGGCGTTTCTGGATTTAATAATAATTCATGCGCAGCAAGTGCCAATATGGCACTAATTTGTGTGGTGCTGTTAGTTAAGAGAGACTCTAGTGTTAGCGGTGTGACTTCACCTAAACTAAGCATAGCTGCTAATTGATCATACTGAGACAGTTGACCTTTTACTAATTTACTATCAACCAATGGCTTAGAAGAATCATCACCTAATAGCGCTAATGCATAACTAGAAAGTGCGCGAACTGGCTTACGCTCATCTTTTTGTAGCACTTTTAAGGCATCAATATGTGTTCTATTAGTTACCCACGGTAAGGCTTGCGTTGCCTTATTCACCAGCTCTCTATCTTTATGCTGAATAAAGTGCATCACATGATCAAATCCATCGCTATCGCCTAATGCTTTCAGACCCTGTAAACACGCTGAAATCATTTGATGCCAATGTGCTAGTTCGTGCTTTTTTTGTGGTTGTTGTTGGCTTAATAAGGCATCAAAAATAGCATAGCTACGCGTATCTCCCAGTCGAGCTAATCCTGTTGCCGCAGTAACGCGCACATTATCAAACGAACTATTCAAGGCATTGGCAAGCTCTTCTTTATCCGCAACCCTTACCATTAAACCAATCGCTTGTTCGCGCAAGGGTTCATCTTGATCATTTAATAATTTGCTTAAAACAGATTGATTTTGTTGGCTATTATTAGCTTTGATGTGTTTAAACACCGCCCCACGAATATCAATAAACTCACTAGCAACGGCAGTCTCTAATACTGACTTATTTTTAAAGCGTTTTTTCTCTTTAATTGCAAATTTAAAGGCAGCTAAACGAAGCGTTGCAAAAGGATTATTAAATAAGGACAATAATAAAGGCTCTACCCAATCAAGCACGGGTTTTACCGTTGCCTTCGCCATCAGCTCATTGAGTACTTCTTGATGAACATTGGTGAACTCGCTTTTCAGCAACAACTGCAAAGTAGCCGCCTCGTCGCCTCCTAGTTGCTGGTTTAAACAGGCTTTAAAGGTTTCTTGGCGGATTTCTTCAAACTCATCATTAAGCGCTGCTTTTAATAAATCTAAAGCGGTTTCTTTATCCGCAATTGTGAGTTTCTTTTTTAGCGTATCAAGTAGAATTTTTAAAGCACGCGCATGAATATCTTTATGCTTAGACTGTAAACCACGTTTTGCTGTCACTAACGGGGCTGTTTCTAATTGCTCTAGCGCATTAAAAGCCGCTTCACGTACCGTATGTCCATCTGCATTTAATAATACCTTTAGCGAAGGAACCGCATCTTGTTGACCCAATACCCCCAAGGCATAACATACACCAATATGAAAACCAGCATCCTGTTGTTGACCAAGGAACAGCAACATACCAAAGGCGCGTTGATCTTGTAATACGGCCAAACCTAGTGAAGCATTAAAACAAATATTGAGATGACGGCTCGTCATACTTTGTAATAACACCGCATAATCATCATCAGTCAGTTTCTTTAAAGAGCTGTGTTTAGGTGCTTTTTTCGTGGTTTTTTTAACGCTTTTTTTAGAGGTATCCGCTTTTGTTAATAAATCAAAATCCTCCAACTCTTGTAACTGTCGAGAAAAATTCTCCTCACGTGTTTTTAGTGCTTTTGTTAACTCTTTACGGCTTAAAATAGACACCAAAAAGGCGGTATGACGTAGTTGATCATCGTCCTGATCTTGTGCCAATAATATGGCACGTTTTACATCAATATTATCCAGTAAGTTACGCTGAAATAAGCGCGTAAGGGCGGCACGTTGCAAATCAGGGTGATTTACTTTAAGCGCATCTAAAGAGGCTTTAGGTGATTTTTTTGCATATACTTTTTCAAGCAAGCTTAGTGTCAATAAACGTAAGGGTGGGCGCTTATGTTGCAATGCTTTAACCAGCATTTGCTCTGCTCGCGGTATTTTTTTTCTCAGTGTGGACAGCTTTTTTAATGCCTCTGTTCCAATATCAATGTGACCACTTTGTAGTGCTTTTTCATAAGGGCTTAAATCCTCTTTTTCAGTGCGTTTTACTAGAGCCCTCAATGCTTTTAGCCGCAAACCATTATGGCGGCTCATTTTCAAAATACTTTCTAATAAAAGGGTGGATTCGTTATGGCTAGATTTACTCGCCAACGCAACAATTTTTTCACATACGCCTTTATCTTTTTCAGATTGATATTGTTGCGCAATAAGCCCTAATGCTTTTTTATCATCATAGGCCGCTAAAAAGATAATCGCTTTTTCACGCTCATTAGCATTTTTTTGCTGTAGTGTCTGCTTTGCGCCTGTATAACCGTCTCGAATAATTGCGGTAACTTCAGTAAACTTCTCATCAGAGGTTAAACCAACAATACGTAACGTCGCATCACGTCCTACCACGAGTAAACTCGGTTTATCTTGGTAATTAATTGCTGTTAAGGCGCTAATTTTAGCAAGCCCTTGTTTAATCGAAACAGGTTGCCCGCCCGCAAAAGGCCATGCTTTTATACTTTTATCACCCGCACCTGTGAAAAAACGTTCTTTACCTAAATGAAGCGCATGAATATTACTATTATGATTACTACTTTTGCCTCGATCCAGTGGTTGTAAATGACCTTGAGCATGGGTGCTAAACAGCCTTTTATCCGTCCCTGTTGAATAAAATTTTAATGCCTCTGCTTCAAATTTAATTTCTGTGACAGCACCTTTATGTACTGTAGCGCTATCAGATAATACTAATTGCTGAGACGCTTCATCTGTTTGATAAACATGCACAACACCCTTACTATCACCCATTGCCAACCAAAGACCATCACTATTGACATCCATAACAGCAGTTGATTCTGAGTAACTGAATTGTTGCAATAGTGTCTGCTTTTTTAAGTCAAAAA
>JAGLBQ010000182.1 GCA_023146675.1 Cocleimonas sp.
CTAAAGTGCTCTCATATAATTTACCATCCTGACCTGCAAACCAGATTTTTTTACCATCACTAATAATTGCCGTAGCACCACAAGAGAGTGTTTGAGACGTTAGTGTGATGTTTTGTTTGCTAGCATCAATACGATAGAGCGCTGTTGCTAGCGCCTCTTCATGGGTAGTAATAAACGCTGCTTGAGAACCTGAGCTGACAATCCCTTGAATAATGCCACGATAGGCTAAGGTTTGTTTATTCATAGCATCTCCAACTTAGAATATTGAATGAAATCAATAGGGTTATAGGATTTTAACGACCCTGTTTTTTCTACATTGAAGTGATTTAATCGCATAGAAACAGCTCAGTGATTTATTGTTATGAGCGGTTATTTTAGACTGATTAACGGGGTAATAATTATCTTTTTCTGATAGGTGGTCTGTTTTTTATAGCTATAAAGTATACCAACATTAGAACTGCCGGCGATTTAAAGTGTGAGAATGCACTAAACTCCTTGCACCTTAATAACAATTGTGACCAATAAAAAAGATATCACCTTTAAAAATATCGGATTGTCCTGTGCAAATTGTAGAAACAGATGGATGCTTGATCACTAATAGTGATGCTGATGTTCAACAATTTCAATCGCACAGTCAATCGCGGCTATCAAGCTTCCAATTTCAGCCTTTCCTGTTCCTGCTAAATCTAATGCGGTTCCATGATCAACGGATGTGCGGATAATAGGCAATCCTAGTGTAATATTCACGGCATGACCAAAGCCTGCATATTTGAGTACGGGCAAACCTTGGTCGTGAAACATGGCTAGTACTGCATCAGCATTGTTTAAATGTCTTGGTGTAAATAAGGTGTCCGCAGGTAGTGGGCCTGTAATATTCATGCCACTGGATTTAAGTTTATTTAGCGTTGGCTCAATGGTATCTATTTCTTCCATTCCCATATGACCGCCTTCACCCGCATGAGGGTTTAAACCGCACACTAGGATATGTGGATGTTGAATGCCAAATTTACTGCGTAAATCATGATCCATTATTTCTAGCACTTGGGTTAGCGATTTTTCGGTAATGGCTTTGCTGACTTCTGATACAGGCAAGTGCGTAGTTGCTAATGCAACGCGAAGCTTATCCGCAACTAGCATCATAACGGGTAGCTTTGCTTTGGTTTTTTCTGCAAAAAACTCGGTATGTCCTGTAAAGCTCACCCCTGCATCATTAATAATACCTTTGTGTAGTGGTGCTGTGACAAGGGCTGCAAATTCTCCATCTAGACAACCTTGAGCAGCACGCTCCAGTGTTGCTAACACGTAGTAACTATTGGCACTATTTAATTTGCCAGCAATAACTTTTTCAGGGCAGGTTATAGGGTGTATGACTAGCTCATTGATGGAGTTGATAATAGGTGCTTGATCAGGCTGATATTCACGTAGTGTTAGTGGAATATTGAGTAATTCAGCGCGTTGCAACATAACATCAGGATCAGCGATAACAACTAGTTCTGCTGATTGTTTTTGTTGGGCTAATTGAATCAGTAAATCAGGACCAATTCCCGCAGGGTCGCCTGCTGTGAGGGCGAGTCGTGTAATATCCATAAATTTATAATCCTTTATAATCTACAAAACTTAATTTGTACCCAAGGGGTATAGCAATCTTTTACCCAGATTAAGATCGTTTAATCTGAAATAAAAATTATGTGTTGGAACTTTGGAATGTTATTCCGTGTACACTCCTAAGTTTCGCAACTGATTAAATCCTCGTTCCAGACCCCAATTATATTCTCAATTTTACGGCTAATAAGTGAGGATGCCAGTCTACGCGGTGCAAATAAGGCAACCGCATTGTTATCATCGTTAATATGGATAATGACGCTGTCATCTTTTGGCGATTTAAGAATGATTCTACTTGGCTTTCCTAGTTTTAAATCTTTTTCTAATAGCGATCCAATTCCTGCTAAAAAACCTGCAATTTCATTGAGTTGATGGTCTTTCATGGTGGTATGCAATGTTGCTCCCATATCATCTAGAATAGAAACGCCTGAAATTCCCTTTATTTTCTGAAGCTGACCAAATATTTTTTTATCCATATCTATATTCACTATGAGTAGTTTTGAGGCATTTCGCGCCAGATTAACTAGTTATAGCGTTATTTATAGAAAAATAAATATGGATGGTGCTGATTGGGGGATAAATCTATTTTTCTAATACCTTGAGTAAATCAATCAATAGGTTGGAAACTTCGCCCGTCATCAACGTAAATTCAATATCCACATGTTCTTCATGCGATTGTGGGTCTTCTTCATCTAATTTTTCTGATAATACATCAAGGAATTTAAGCTTTTTGATTTGGAAGTCTTCAGTTAGTACAAAGCTTATTTTTTCATCCCATTCTAGTCCAAGCTTAGTTGCCATTTTACCTGAGTCTAAATTGCTTTCAATTTCCTCAGAGATAAGGTCATGTTTTCTAAAACTGGCAACACTTTTATCTTCATCCTGACTTTTTAGTTCGCACTCATTGCCTAACGCAAACGGTGCAGGTGTTTTTTCATCTTTTAGCCATCCCGTCATCGCAATAATCGCAGGGATTTCTGTTTCTGGTAATGCACTAGGCAAGCTACCAATAGATTCACGTAGTAATTCTGTTAATTCTTCAGCACGTGCTGAGGAGCTTGTATTAACTACTATCCAGCCACCACGAGGGTCTATCCATGCATCAATTTTTTGGGTGCGAGCAAAGGCACGTGGTAACAGCTCAAATTCAATTTCTTCACGTAAATCTTTCTTTTCACTATTACTAACTTTGCGATTTTCTTTACGCTGAATATCATCAACGCGCTCTTCCAGCTCTTCACGTATCACTGAGGCGGGAAGAATTTTGTCTTGGCGTGCCATTGTAATAAGTATATATCCATTGGCAGCATGAGTGAGTGATTCACTATTTTTACCTAATGGTGGCATCCAGCCTATGCTTTCTCGTTGTCCAGCAGAGCAGGGTGCAAATATTTTTTTGCCAAGTGCTTCATGTAGATCTTCGGCAGAATGAGAAAACTCGCTATTTAGCTTGAAAAGATATAGATTTTTAAACCACATTCTTGATGTAATCCTTAATTATAATTTTGAGGGAAAAGGTCGTGGATTATGCAACAAAATATCTTTAAAGTGTGAATAAATAACTCCTAAGTAACAGGTTTATGATGAAAAATAATGATATTACGACAGTTCCATTAATGCTTGCCAAGCGTATGAATTTAATCAAACCATTTCGAGTCATGGAAGTACTAAGTGAAGCGAAAAAGTTAGAGTCTGAGGGTGTAGATAT
>JAGLBQ010000183.1 GCA_023146675.1 Cocleimonas sp.
TGCTAACAGGGCTTTTTTTATGGGAGAAATTTGTTAAAAGATGCTAATTGCCTAGCGATAAATGTCACTAATTTAATAGGTAAGAGTGCTGAACTCAGGTAATGACATTAGCCTGAACACCTTGGGTGCTGATTTAGAGCAATGTAAATCTTTATTTTTTTCTAGTTTAGGAGTAAACAACAGAGTAATTAAGGTGTTTGTGACAATTTCACAGTTGAATCACTCTAAAATGTAACTTGGAGTATGGTTTTAAATGAAGAGCAAAATATTTACAATATTATTTTATTCAATATCAATAAGATACAGTTGACATTATTTAAAATCAGCACCCGAACACCTTAAACTTTAGATTTTTAATTAAGTCAAAGTTCACGTAATATTCTAAAGCCAAGATTGGTGTCCATTTCATCATCAAGCCTTCTTTTTCGTGCAGCACTACGAGCTAAGATAGCAGGGTCAAACCATGACCCACCTTTTGTTACATACCATGGACTGCTTGATGTGAAGCTTTCTGTACCATCACGGTTTGCATTTAAATGTGAGTTTTTCCAGCGACTACTTGTGAATTCCCAAATGTTTCCATGAACTTCGTGTAAGCCCCAGCTATTGGCTGGTTTGCTACCGATAGGGAGTGCTTTTAGTATAGGAAAGCAGCGTGGCAAAAACCATCTTTTTTTCTGACGGGCTTCCTCGTAAGGAGCAGTAGAATCAAAATGCACTTCTTTACAACTCACTGTTTTTCCAAAATGAAAGGCTGTGTTCGTTCCAGCCCTTGCTGCATATTCCCACTCTACTTCTGTTGGTAGTCGGTACGTTTTTCCTGTCTGTTTGCTCAGCCATTGCAGATATAGTTTCATATCAGCAAGGCGAATATTCATAACGGGCTCATTTTCTTTAGCCCAAAGCAGCTCTGGGCGTTGATACCACTCTGTATCTTGTTTGAATTTTTCAAAATCTGAGACAGTAACAGTGTATCGGCCTATCGCAAAGGGTTTGCGTATTTGAATATAATGTTGTGGATATTCTTCTTGATAGTGTCCAAACTCATGCTCATTTGACCCCATTTCAAATAATCCTGCTGGAATAATGGCAACCTCAGGTGCGCTATCTCCTATGGACATAGGATCAGAAAAATAATAATTTAGCCCTAACTGTTGGCTTGTTTCATCTTGTAAGTGAATTATTTGTTCTGTTGTTAGTTCGCTGAGATGGTTTGTCTGGGATTCAAGTATTATGGATTCAGTCATGATATTTATCGTATTAGTTTATTAGGGTTTTCTTATTTTCAGTATAAAACTAATTGCTTAGCTGTCAATAGAGTATTTTATACACTTCCTTGGTTGAAGATAAATCAACACTAGATAATACCATTTGTCTGTAAACCAATCAGATTAATAAAATACTAGTCATCATTTGTATATACTCTGGAAAGTACTTTTGCCATAAATATAAAAAACTCAAAATATAAAGGCGTAGTGATAATGAAATTTTCTTCCTCCAAGAATCAGCTTGGTGTCAGTTTAATCGAATCTATGATTGCCACTCTAGTTATTTCAGTTGGTCTACTAGGTGTTGCGGGGATGCAAATGATCGCAATGAAAGGTAGTAGCCATGCTTTTCAGCAGGCTCAGGCAAGCGATTTAATGAAGGGTCTGCTAGAACGAATGCGTTCAAATGTAGATGCTGTTTTTGATGATGATTATACGATTGCTGATAGTGCCAGCTATAAATGTAGTGATGGTCTGAGTAAAAACTGTGAGGATGGTGTGACATCTTGTAGCGCAGAAGAGATAGCAAAGAGTGATCTATATCATACTATTTGTGGTTATGATGCCGCACATTTAAGTGGTATTCGTGGCTCATTAACAAATGGATCCATCCATATTTCCTGTCTAGGAGGTGTAGGAACGTGCGATAAAGGTATTAATTTCAAAGTAAATTGGAATGAGCGTGTACTAGGTAAAGAGGGTAATGGTAATAATATTTTGCCACGTGAAATTAGTTTAAATACGGTGATTTCACAATGAAGACACAACAACAGCAGCAGGCTGGTCTTTCTTTAGTTGAAATGATGATTGCAATGGTTCTTGGTATTTTATTATCAGTAGGAACTGCAACTATATATTTTAGTTCACAGCGTACCTCTCTAGCGCAGAGTCAATATTTAGTGTTAGAAGATAATGGTCGTTTAGCATTAGAAGTTTTGACTCAAGTAATTGAACATACAGGATATGTTTCTAGTAATACAAGTCCACTGGCTGGTGATGATCGTTTTATTACCTCAAATGTTGTTGCTGCAAGTTGCGGAGGACAAAATAATGTATTAAAAACCTCACTCTTTGGTAAGACTGAAAATAAGAGTGCGGGTGACTCTATTGGAGTTGTTTATTTAGGTGATTCTAGTATCAATAGAGATTGCTCTGGTGCGCAGTTGCCTGCTCCCTGTCAAGTAGGAGGCGTTGGTTCGGTTGAAGCATCAAAGATTTATAATTATTTTTCTGTGGGAGTAAACGCAGATAAGATTCCTGTTTTACATTGTGCAGGGTCTCGTGGGACTAATAGGATTGAAATAGCAGAAGGCGTCGAGAACCTTCAGGTTTTATATGGCATTGATAATGATGCTGATAATCAGGTTGATCAATATGTAAATGCGGATAAGGTCAGTTCATGGGGGCGTGTTGTTGTTGTGCAGTTAGCTTTATTAGTGCGTTCACTCAATAAAGTGAAAAATAAAAAAGAATCAAAGACATTTACATTGTTGGATAACACAGATATTACGGTTGATGATAAGTATCAGCGAGCTGTTTTTTCTACCACTATTCGTTTAAGGAATGTTCAATTGTAAAGTAGCTGAGAATTGATAATGAAAATAAGAAAGAAAGAGATAGCGAGTTCAAAACTTAATAATAAACAGCAAGGTGCTGTTTTAATTTGGTCAATCGTAATTTTGCTGATTTTAACGGTAGTCGGTCTTAGCGCGGTAAAAACAGCGGGCATTGGTACAAAAATAACAGGAAATTCATTGTTCTCGATGTTGGTTTTTCAAAGTGTAGAATCTGCATTGGGTAAGACGGCTAATATTCATTATACAACACAGGCAGTGAATAATATTCCAAGTCGAGAAATAGATGTGCTTCGTGCCGATCTACCCGTAGAAAAAGCATCAAAAGGAACACTAAAGTCAGATGTTAATATCGCTTGGAAAGGCTATCAAAAATGTCCGCTTACCACCTTTGCCATGTCTACTACCGTATCACCAAAGGCGGGTGGAGTGGCTTGTCAGTATTATGATATTGACGCAAGGGCAAACTTAAGTGGGACGGGTGCAAGGGCAAGACATATGTTGGGGGTTGTGAGATATGGACCTGCACAACATGCGACAATTTCAGAGTAGACAATACTTCCAATGAAAATATGAGAAAAACATGAAAAATAATAAAGATAATTTGGACTATAAAAATAAGCAAGAGGGGTTTTCATTAATCGAGGTGATGATTACCGTTGCCATTTTGGGAATTATTAGCTCTATCGCTTATCCTTCTTATATGAAACAGGTGCAAAAAAGTAAACGTACCCCAGCAAAGGTAGAGTTGATGCGCATTGCTCAATTACAGGAAAGTTTTTATGTTCAAAATTTGACTTATGCAAAAACATTATCAGGTAATACTGCGGCAGGTGGCTTGGGTTTTGCCTCTGGCGATGTTCTGAGTGAAGGAGAGGATTATAAAGTGATATTAGAACCTTTAAAAGCAGATGGTACGGTTGATGCTGCGTGTACAGGAACATCGGTAACACCTTGTATTGCCTATAGACTAAGTGCTACACCTGTTTCTGGAAAGCCACAGGCTCATGATAATACATGCACGGGTCTTAGGTTAACAAATACAGGTGCTAAATCAGCTAAGAGTACTTCACATACAAGCTATGGAACGGCAAGTGTAAGGGATGAATGTTGGTAGGTTTGTTAATATATTCTAACGAGAAAACTAGCGTTATCTAAAGTAAGTTTAAGCGCTCAACTGCCCAGTATAATCCAATAAGTGAAATCAATATTGAGGCAGGTATAACAATAGCACTATGATACCAATCGTTATCTTTGAACCAGTGCGTAATACTAAAATAAGCTAGGGCAATAATGGTAAATTGCCCTAGTTCTACCCCCACATTAAAGCTAATCAGCGTGATAATAAACGTGGTGTCAGGCATATTAAAATCAGCCAATGCACTGGCAAATCCCATTCCGTGAATTAATCCAAATAAAAATACAACCAGTAGCCGCAAGTGACTAAGCTTACTAACAAAGATATTTTCGATGCCCACATACGCGATTGAAAGTGCTATTAGAGGTTCGACAATAGTAGCAGGTAAACTGATTATTCCATTGATGGATAAACCTAGGGTGATGGTATGTGCAATAGTAAACAGGGTGGCTTGCTGTATTAATGGTTTTAGCTGTGTATTGAGTAGAAAAAGACCCAATATAAACAGGATGTGATCCAGTCCCATCGGTAAAATATGCTTAAAACCAATATCAATATATTCAAAAATTATTTGGTGTAATGGACGTTTAGTGAATATTTCAGAAAGAGAGAAGGCTTCGCTAAATTGATCTTTACGCAACCACTGCCATTCGGACCAGTGCCATTTACCTTTAGCTTCATTAACCTGTCTTAAACGAACTGCATTATCACCAAACTCAAGTGGGTAATACCATCGTAATGATTGTGCTTCCCTGTTAAGTTGAGCACTTAGAGTGATTAGGCTGATACGTGGGACTTTTGTATAGCCAGGTTCAGGTATATTGATGGATTTGATGGTGAGCGAGATAATATTACTTTTATCATCTTTTAATACGATTTCTTGTAATAATGGTAGCTTAAATTTGGCAAATTCTAACTCTAAATTTTTACTTTCAAGCTTTCTGAGTTGATCATATTGGTTGGCATTTGGTGATTCTTTGGTGTTTTTATAACGTCCATTTATACCTGTTAATAATGCCTCAATACTTGCCCTTATCTCAATATCAACATGTCCATTCGTATTTGCACTGATTTCAATCAGCGCAGGTTTAACAACATCTGCAATGCTATGTTGGCTTAATAATGACAATAAAACTAAGCACGGTGCGGATAAAAAATGAGGGAGTGATAGCATAAATATAAAGTTAAAGTTTTAAAGAGCGCTTTAGGTATAATCACCGATTGTAACAACTAATCCTAGAAAACTTAAACTATGACTAAATTTCCCGTTTTAACAATTGATGGTCCAGCAGGCTCTGGTAAAGGAACAATAGCAGAATATGTTGCACAAAAGCTCGGTTGGCACATATTAGATAGTGGTGCACTATATCGCTTGGTTGCGGTAGCCGCACAGAAAAAAAATATAGGGCTAGATAACGATGTTGCTCTATCAGAGCTGGCAGAAAATTTAGATGCGGTTTTTCTTCCTTGTGAAGGGGGCGGTGTCGAGGTGTGTTTAGACGGTGATGATGTTACTCATGCTATTCGTACAGAAGAATGTGGCTGTAGTGCATCACAGGTGGCAACAAATGCAGGTGTACGTAAAGCATTATTGCAACGACAGAGAAACTACTTGGTTGCACCAGGTCTAGTGGCTGATGGACGAGATATGGGAACCGTTGTATTCCCTGATGCAGCAACCAAGGTTTTCTTGACCGCATCAGCAGAAGAAAGAGCAAAGCGTCGATTTAATCAGTTGAATGAAAAAGGTGTGGATGTTACCCTTGCGGGCTTAATTCTTGAAATACAAAAGCGAGATATTCGTGATATAAATCGATCTGAATCTCCATTAGTTGCGGCTTTTGATGCAGTCACTATTGATACCAGCGAGCTATCAATAGAACAGGTTGTTGCACAGGTTTTATCCCTTGTTGCCGATGTTTCTGAGAAAAATACTATGTAGTGATAAATTCTTTATGTCCTGAGTTTATAAAGAGTTTTGATTGATATGTTGCATTATGCAACAACAACTTGACCGTCGCGTACAGGATCGCAGGCGTAGAAAATAGGTTTAAACCAAAATGAGTGAAAGTTTTGCGGAGCTGTTTGAAGAAAGCTTAACGTATATTGAGATGACCCCAGGGTCACTAGTCAATGCATCTGTTGTCGAAGTTACCCCAGACTTTGTTACGGTAAGTGCAGGATTAAAATCAGAAGGCGTTATTCCTGCTGATGAATTTAAAAATGATGC
>JAGLBQ010000184.1 GCA_023146675.1 Cocleimonas sp.
CTAAGACTTTTGCACTAGAAGCCAGCTATTTTTTTGAATAACTGGCTTTTTAGTATGCATTTCATATTGTTATTTATCTTCTGGGCTGTTTTTTTTTAATCACTAGGAGTACACTTGTTGCTGTTAACGTAAGTAGGAGTAGGGCATGACAAAATCAGAAATAATTGATATTCTTTCGCGCAAGCAAAGCCATTTAAGTAGTAGAGATGTTGAATTATCAGTAAAAATATTACTCGAACAA
This sequence comes from Cocleimonas sp., assembly GCA_023146675.1. GTDB lineage: Bacteria > Pseudomonadota > Gammaproteobacteria > Thiotrichales > Thiotrichaceae > JAGLBW01. The sequence continues at coordinate 242 of JAGLBQ010000184.1, forward strand.
ATGAGTGATACACTTGCCGATGGTCAACGTATTGAAATTCGCGGCTTTGGTAGCTTTTCATTGCATTATCGTGCTGCACGCCGTGGTCGCAATCCAAAGACAGGTGAAAAGGTAGATTTATCACCGAAGCATGTTCCTCATTTTAAACCAGGAAAAGAACTGCGTGACCGTGTTGATGAGTCTAAGAATAAATGTCCAATACAGGATTAGTTATTTTCTACCTATAGTCACAATTTTTGGGGTAGTTGGGGATAGATAAACTAAATTTAGATCAATTACTGTTGAGACAGGTTCTGTACGGCATCTTTATAAAAATAATACTAATATAACAAAATGATAGAGATTTTATTCCTGTTATTGCCATTAGCTTTCTACTCTGGCTGGAAGGCTGCGAAGAAAAATAATTTAAAGCAATGCGTTGAGTCTAATAAGCTTGCTGATGATTATGTAAAAGGTGTTAACTACCTATTAAGTGAAAAACCCGATAAGGCTCTTGAAGTTTTTATTAACCATCCTGATGTTGATGAGTACACTGCTGAGACTTATTTACTCCTTGGTAATATGTTTCGCAATAGGGGGGAAGTTGATCGGGCGTTACGTTTGCATCAAAACCTAATGGCTCGTTCGAGTCTGAGCAAAGATCAAAAAGCAGCGGTTATGTTTGCACTTGGCGAAGACTACTTGGCAGCGGGTATGCTTGATCGCGCTGAAGGCGTTTTTCAAGAGCTATTGAATACAACCCCTAGAGCTGTCAATGCTTGTGTTCCATTGAGGCAAATATATGAACAAACGCATGAGTGGGAAAAAGCGATAGATGCAACGATATGTCTTCAACAAAAAAAACTTCCTATTGCATACCAAAAATTGATTGCTCATTATTATAGTGAAATGGCTGATGTTGAAATGGAGCAGGGAAATCTCCATAAAGTTGAGGAGTTTATTGCAAAGGCTTATAAAAGTTATAAAAAATCAGCACGGGTTATGGTGCTTCAAGCAGATTTGCAGGAAAGAAAAAAGAATTATAAGCAAGCGTTTAAGCTGTACTTAAAAGCATTAACAAATGATGCGCATTTGCTGGCGCCACTATTTAAAAAAATAACAACAGTGGCGACAAAAATAGGTAAAATAAAAGAATTTGAAATGCTTCTGTTTGAATTATATGGTCACGATAATAGCGCGTTAGCTTATTTATTAGAGTTAGTTAGGTTGGATAGTTCAACACATATAGCCACAGAGTTTTTGCTAGAGGATTTGAAAAACAAAAGATTGGATATCTACTCGATTAGTAAGTCGATTGATATTCTTCAAACTAACAAAAAATGTTCAGAAGATGAAAAATTATCGCTCATTAAATTTGCACTTGATCATTATTTGCAGGGAAAGGCAGCTTTTCAATGTTTAAACTGTGGTTATCAGATGCAAGATTACCTTTGGCGATGTCCTGCTTGTTATCAATGGGATAAGGTTTCACATGCGTAGAGTTTAGACAAGGGCTATTATGTAAAAAAGAAAATAAATTATCTCGCAAAAGCACGCCAAGAAAAGATAAGCAAACACCTGTATATTTTATACTTTTAAGACTAAAAATGTGAAATAAAGGTTACGGAAAGACCTTTGTAATCTTTCTGAGAGATATATTTTTGTGTTTATAGAGATAATTATTATGATTAGTGGAGTAGAGTCATGTCGAGTAAGTTAATTATAGCGTTAGATTTTCCATCTGCAGATAAAGCATTAGATTTTGTAAGCCAACTATCACCTGCTGATTGTAAGCTAAAAGTTGGTTTTGAACTCTTTGTGAGTGCTGGTCCTGAGATGGTGCGTAAATTAACAGAAAAAGGTTTTGATGTTTTTCTGGATTTAAAATTTCATGATATTCCCAATACCGTTGCTTCTGTGTGTAAAGTAGCTGCTAAACTTAATGTTTGGATGATGAATGTACATGCCTCGGGTGGTTCAAAGATGATGCGTGCAGCCCATACTGCTTTGCATGATAAAGAGGTTAAAAATACTCGTTCACTCAAATTAATTGCAGTTTCTGTTTTAACTTCCATGAGTAATGAGCAATTGCAGCAGACGGGAGTGAATGCATTAGCGAAAGATCAAGTTATTCATCTTGCAGGGATGGCGCAGCAGGCAGGTTTAGATGGTATGGTGTGTTCTGCACAAGAGGCACCTGCTTTGCGCAAAAAGCTAGGTAAAGATTTCCTCTTGGTGACTCCAGGTATTCGTCCTGCGGGCTCTGCTAAAGGCGATCAATCACGAGTCATGACTCCCGCTGCTGCGATTCGTGCGGGTGTGGATTATCTGGTTGTGGGGCGTCCGATTACCCAAGCAAAGAATCCACTTGAGGTTATCCAACAGATCAATGCTGAAGTTCACGGTGCGTTGCAATAATAGCTGCTTTTTCCTGCTGCTTGAAATATTTAGCAAGTTTTTCAACGAGATAAACAGAACGGTGATGTCCACCCGTACAGCCAATAGAAACAGTCAGATAAGCACGTTGGTTTGCGATAAAGTGAGGAATCCACTTTTCCAACAAGTCAATTAGGTCATGTTGCATCTCTTGCATTAGCTCTTGATTGTCTAACCAGTTTATTACCTTCTCTTCCAGACCACTATGTTTGCGTAACGATGCTTCCCAATAGGGGTTGGGTAAGCAGCGTGCATCGAATAAAAAATCAGAGTCTCTTGGGGAGCCATATTTAAACCCAAATGATTGAAACACCAGCGAGAGCTGGAAATCTTGCATGATACAGATGCGTTCTTTTATTAGTGTTGCCAGTGTATAGATATCCATCTGACTGGTATCTACTTGTAAATCAGACATTTTTCGTATTGGTGTTAAGAGCTGGTCTTCATTTAAAATACATTGACGAAGTGTTTGCTCTGGGCTGGATAGAGGGTGGCGACGACGTGTCTCATCATAGCGTTTTAATATAATATCCTTGTTGGCGTATAAATAAATAATATCTGTTTTATACTGGTTTTTTAATTTCTTCGCAAACTCAGGGAAATTATTAAGACAGCTTTTTCCACATCTTGCATCAATGCCAATGGCTATTTTTTTTAGTTTTAAAATACGCTCTGTTTTGCATAAAGGATCAAGCAGTTCAACGGGAAGATTATCTACACAGTAATAGCCTTGATCTTCCAGTGTATGTAATGCTTGGGATTTCCCAGCTCCTGACAAGCCCGTAACAATAACAATATGCATTTTAAGTATATCCTATGATATTTCAATTTATCTGAACATATAATATAGGACTATATTGGATAGTTTGGGCGGGGAAAGTAGTAGGGATAGGAAAAAAATAGATGAGCTGTCTGAGAAAGAAGAGAGAAGGGTAGGACAGTTTAAAAAACGTTGCCTACCTTGATACAGCAAGGAATAGGTATGAAATAACTTTTTTATTCTAACTTGCCTTTTATTCTTGATAGAGATTGTTGCATCAAGAGAAAAAAGGCAAGTAAAAGTGACATGTTATTTAGTTTTTATTCCTCATGTTTTAGCTATTCCATAGGGAGGTTGCGGTGTGCGCCTTCGCGATTATGATGATCTTTAATCTTTTCTTTATGCTTGACTAGTTGACGATCTAGCTTATCCGTCAAGGCATCAATTGCGGCATACATATCATTAGAAGTGGCGTCAGCAAAAATATGGTTGCCACTGACATGCATCGAAGCTTCTGCTTTATGCTCTAGTTTTTGTACTTCAAGAATGACATTAATATTTAATACCTGGTCAAAGTGTCGACTGATACGTTTTAGTTTTTCATGTATATAGTCGTTTATGGCTTCTGTGATTTCTATATGTCGACCAGTTATATTTAATTGCATAGTTATCTCCTTATAGTTTTAATCGAACTTGGTTTGAGAAACTTTAACCAAGATCACCGATTGACTGCTTAGATAAGCTTGCATGAGGAAAAAAATCCTAAGCAAATGTTTTCCGTTCATGAGATGACGGAATATTCATAGACTCTCGGTACTTTGCGACGGTGCGTCGCGCTACATTGATCCCCTGTTCTTTTAACAGGTTCGTCAATTTGCTGTCACTCAGAGGTTTTTTGCTTGGCTCTGAAGTGATTAATTTTTTAATCATTGCTTGAATAGCGGTGGCTGAGCATGCGCCGCCTGTGCTAGTACGAATATGGCTTGAAAAAAAGTATTTGAACTCATATACACCACGGGGTGTATGCATATATTTTTGCGTTGTAACACGTGAAATAGTAGATTCATGGAGTTCTAGCTGTTTGGCAAGGTCTTTTAACACCATGGGTTTCATGGCTTCTTCACCGTATTGAAAAAAGGCAGCTTGGCGTTCTACAATGGCATTGGCTACATTTAACACCGTGCTATTTCTATTTTCAATACTTTTTATTAACCAGCACGCTTGTTGCGTGTTATTTTTAAAATAATCTCTATCTTTTTTATTAGAAAGGTTAGTCAGCATATTGGAATAGTAGTCGTTTATTTGTAATTTGGGTAATGTGTCCTGATTAAGCGAGACAACCCATAGTCCTTTTATTTTTTGTACATAAACATCGGGAGTGATGTATTTTGTTGTTGAATTATCGAACACATTACCGGGAAATGGATCAAGAGATTGTATCAATCTCATTAATTCATCAAATTGCTCCGATGTTAACTTTAGTGCTTTCTTAATACTTATATAGTCCCGTTTTTCAATCAAGTCCAGATGTTTTTGCAGAAGGTTTTGTGCTTTCTTGTATAATAAGTGTTCATTATAGGTGTATTTTAATTGTAATAGCAAGGCTTCAGAGAGGTTTCTTGCGCCAATCCCAATGGGATCCAGATTTTGAATATATTGCAAGATTACATCGACTTCATCCTCATCAATAAGAAGTGTTTGCTGCAAGCTTGCAAATATTTGCTGAGTAGATTCAGTTAAAAACCCTTGTGGGTTAATATAAGAAATAATGGTGGCTGCTATTTCTTTATCAATGATGCTGAGCTGGCTAAGGTCTACCTGTTCCTGCAAGTGATCCCGCAATGTTTTTATGGGTGAGTGCATTACATCGATAAGGTCAGAAGCACTAGTTTCAGTATTATTATTACCTGTTCTCCAGTCAGTATCGTAGATATCATCCCAGCTAGTATCACTGTTTAGTTCTTCAGAAAGGCTGGTATTTTCCCCTTGTGAGTTGGCTTCATGTTCAATGTCATCCTGATTTGCTTCACCTAATGAATCCTCAACTCTTTCAAGTAAGGGATTGGTATCTAGATTTTCCTGAATTTCCTGTTGCAGCTCAATAGAGGATAACTGCAACAGACGAATAGCCTGTTGTAGTTGCGGAGTCATGGATAGACTCTGTCCTAATTTTACACTAAGTCCCTGTTTTAACATATTTTATAATTATAGTCTGTGGTGTTATTAATGGGGAAGTACGAATTAAATCTAGAATAATTATAGCATGGAGTATTGCTTGTAAAATATGAAATACTGATTGATGGTATGAAAATTGCCTATCATAAAGGGGTGAAGAAAAAATACTGAAATATCATATTATTAGAAGGATTTTATAACTTAAAATCTTCGCCTAAATATACCTCGCGCGCCTGTTTATTTTGTAAGATAGTTTCAGGTGAACCTTCAACAAGAATAGAGCCATTGCCAAGTATATAGGCACGATCACAAATACTGAGTGTTTCACGTACATTATGATCTGTAATTAACACCCCGATGCCACGTTCTTTTAGGTGGGTAACTATTTTCTGGATTTCGATAACAGAAATAGGATCAACTCCTGCAAAAGGCTCATCTAGCAAGATAAAAGAAGGTTCGGTTGCTAGTGCCCTAGCGATTTCTACACGTCGTCTTTCGCCACCTGACAAGCTAATACCTAAGCTGTCACGAATATGGGTTATTTGAAACTCTTCCAGCAGGCTTTCCAGTTTGTTTTTGCGCTGTTGACGGTTCAAATCTTTGCGTGTTTCTAAAATAGCATAAATATTATCGCTTACTGAAAGTTTACGAAAAATACTGGCTTCTTGTGCAAGATAACCAATACCATGACGGGCGCGCAAATGCATGGAAAGATCCGTCAGATCGGTTTGATCAAGGAGAATTTTGCCTTTGTCGCTAGCAACCAAGCCAACAATCATATAAAAGCACGTTGTTTTGCCTGCCCCATTTGGACCGAGCAAACCAACAACTTCTGAATCATTAACGTGTAAGGAAACATC
>JAGLBQ010000185.1 GCA_023146675.1 Cocleimonas sp.
TACCGACCGCGAAGAGCAGCAGTATTTTCAACAGTGCGCTGCACTGATGAATCAATTGATAGCATTATTGAATAAGCACTTTCATATCAGAAAAAAACGTTACAATTAGATATTTTTTATACTGACTATCTAAACAAAATGCAAAGGCTTATAACCTTCTCTTGCCCAAGGGTTAGGTCTTCTCCACCAGCGTTGCGCAATGGTTGCATACATTTGACGAAAATCAACAGTTGGTATCAAATCTCCATTATCTAAATTTTCAAAGCTTGGTTCTTTGCCGTGGATTCCTTTGTTAACTCGACCACCTAATACAAAGTGCGCAGAGGCTGAACCATGATCTGTTCCCATACTACTATTCTCTGCTACGCGACGACCAAATTCAGAATAAGTCATCACCAATACATTGTCCCATAAACCCGCAGCAGTCATTGACTTTTGGAATGCACGAAGTCCACCGCCTAGATGATACAAAAGGTTATTGTGACCATCCACTTGTCCTGCATGCGTATCAAAACCTGCTAATGTGACTTTAAATACGGGCAAGTGTACGCCACTTGTAATTAAGTTACTTACTTGCTGCAAATCACGCCCAAAACTACTATTAGGGAAGCGCGTACTATGACGCGGTGCTTGGTGTAATTTAGTTTGTAGAAGGTCTGCCGCAGAGTTAATTTGATTCTGGGTTGATAATAAATGTGCCAGAGAGTCATTTTGTGGCTTATAACGCTTTCTATTTAGATATTTTGTTTGTCTCAGGAAGGTGCGTGGTGATTGCATCGCAACCGCATGACCATTTTTTCCTGCAAAAGGTCCCATATTATCATCACCAATCACAATACCATTCAGTGTATTGGCTTCACTAGGCAATAGTCCTTTTTTTGTTAGCCAACCATTAGTATTACGAACCAGTGGATCAGCTGTGTTCCATACATCAATTGAATAAAAATGCGAACGATCTGCATCTGGGTAACCTACACCTTGAATCCATGCCATATCACCTTGATCCCAAACAGGCTTAAGTTCTTTTAAGTAGGGATTTAGGTAGAAGCCCTTTTCTAGTTCTAAATTTTTGGTGATGCGTAGTTTATTATTTTTATTTTTTAATCCTAAATTTAGTTTAGGACGCGCATCATAATAAGCTTGCTGATGTTCTGGGATAAGTGTATTTAGCCCATCATTACCGCCTTTTAATTCAACTAATAGAAGAATTTTTGCATTATGCGGATTATTGGCTAATACAGAGGGAATCATACCAGCTAGCGGAGTCAAGCTGGCGTACTTTAAAAAATCACGTCGGTTCATGCTTAGGGGCCTTATTTAAGCTGGTAGGTAGGATCAAGAACAAGTGCCCGCACAAGCCTTAACTTGCCTGGCGTTGTCGGTAGTGGTAACACGGGGGTAACAGGGGATAACCAATTAACAACATTCATACCCGTCGTTTTTGGGAGTCGCCTTGATAAATGTGCGTTAGTTGAACCACTATAGCGCGTTATTTTATTCAAAAAAGAAGTGCGCACTAACATTGTTTGGGTATTAATCCAGTTTTTACCTCCAGCCCAGCCTTTTACTGTGGGTGGATTAAGTGGGTCTTGCCCAAGTAATTCCAGTGTATGTGCTAAATCATCATAAGGAAGCTTGGCAAAAGGTAGAATGCGTAGTGTTCCTATGACTAAATCAATGGGGGATTTAATCATATTACCGCGATATCTTGCGTCCCAAAAAGCATCACTATTAAGCACTTCGAGCATTAATACTTTAATACTGTAGTTGGAGCTTCTAAATACTTTAGCCCAGCGCTGTGTATAGCGACGATCATGATAATTATCACTAATAAATTCACGCCATACTTTTTCTGCAATAAACTCAGCAGTACGATGATGATTTAATAAAACATCAACAATCTGGTTGCCATTCGTAATGTTACGAACACCTAAAAAAGTAACAGGTTTATTTTCATGTTTACTAGCATCAAATTTGAAGGTGCCACGATGAAGATCAGCTCCCCACCCCGTGAAAGCACTTGCTGCTGCACGAATATCCGCCTCTTTATAAGCATGACCTCTGCCGAGTGTAAATAATTCTAATAATTCGCGTGCAAAGTTTTCATTCACTTTGCCTTTTATATTTTTATTGGCATCCAGATACACCAGCATGGCAGGATCTTTAATAATGCCTTTTAGCATACCCGCAAAACTCCCCATGGCATTGTCACGCAAGAATTTGTTTTGTTTGTAGATTAGGCGAGGATGCTCAACGCCATCAAGGGATGAGGTAAAGTGATTACTCCAAAATAAGGTCATACGCTCATTGACAGGCGTTCTTGTGGAGAGTAAATGCTTTACCATCCATGCTTTCATGCTCTTATTGTCACGATTCATTTGCATCAGGGCGTTATGTTTACCATAACCATTATTAGAGCGCATTCGATCGAGTTTGCTCCAGTGCGCAGTAGCTGGGATGCCTGGAGTATGAACTTTTCCAGAATGCAGTAAAATACTTACTGCTTCAGCACGTGTTTTTCCCTCTAGAGCTTTCACTCCTGCCCACTCTTGTCCTAACGCAGTACGCGAGACGAGGTGGCGTGTATCAGATAAATTTAGTCGGTGCATTTTCGGTTACCCTAAATACTCTATGTTTGTGGTGTACTACCAGGCTTGTATTTATGCGTATAAACACAGTAAATTAATTATTATTATTCTTATTAAATATTCTCCCAATACTTCGTTTCTAAAGAATTTTAATACTAATATTTAAAATAGATAGTCTTAAACTTAGCAAGATTCCACGTAAAGTATAAGACTATTATATTGGTTTAGGTATTGGGGAATATCCTTACTTGCTTATTTATATCTATTTTACGCTTTGCAAACTAAACAAAAAATGAATAACTGTCTATTTGCTAGACAGTACATCTGATGATTATTAGTTTAACTTATCGGACGTGATTAAATAATACCTATCAGTTAGTGCAATATAATCATAGTAGGGCTGTATTATCAAGGATTATTTCGGCATAAAAAAAACTAATGCTTTACTTTTGTAAAATATGTACTAGCGAAGACTATTCGCGCCTGGTCGTTATTTTTTTAGACTATTGAGATAAGCATGATTAGATAGCCACCCTTATTTAGATTATATTATAATCACTCTTCCTTTTAATGGTGATCAAATTATACTCTAAATAATTTATTCAGGCTTAGAGAAATGAAATAAGTTTTATTAATAGCTAGTGTACTTCCTCCAAATAGCATAAGCAACTATGATATGACGATAAGTAAAATTTATTATATTCTGTACTTATAAGTGTTTGACTAAGAGAATAAAATATGCACGTTTTAGAGCTGCTTTTGCTACGCTTCTTATTCTTGACTAACCTCCTAGTAAAAGTGCTGTATCTAACTATATGAAAGAAAAAATTGAAAATGAACGCTTTTTGCTACTACAGCGACAAATCTCCTTTCTTTCTTCTGCAAACCTACTAGCAGGACTTGGTTTGATCGCAATGTTATGGGATATTATTCCTCAAAAGCAGTTGCTTATCTGGTATGGATTAATGCTTTTATTTTGGGGGCTGCGTGGCTTGCATCACTTCTTTCAGAAAACCCATCTCTATCAAGCTGCTTTTACAGAACCTAATATCAAGGTTTATTATATATTTCCTATTATTTCAGGTGCTTTTTGGGGGGGCGCTGGTGTGCTATTTTATACACCTGAGTCCACTGCGCATCTAGTTTATTTAATTATGTTTCAGTTTGGACTAATAGCAGGGGCTGCTATTACTCTCGCCTATCTACGTTGGGCATTTGTGTTATTTGCATTTACTACGGTAATTCCCCTCTCACTATTACTTATATTAGAGAGGGATTGGCATTATTTCTGGATGGCGTTAACACTGTTGTTTAGCATGCTGATTATGCTTGGCTTAAGTCGTAATCTCTATCATTCCATTACTGACTCCTTATTGATTCGTTTTAAAAATGAATCACTAGTAGAAAAATTACAATCACAGGCATTAGAACTAAAAGCTCAAAAAGAAAAGGCGGTTAAGGCAAATGAAGATAAATCCCGTTTTTTAGCTTCAGCCAGTCATGATTTGCGCCAACCAATTCATTCTTTAAGTCTATTAACCGATGCATTAGATTCCCAAGTATCAACAGAAACAGGGAAGTCTATTTTAAAGTTAGTGCGTAGCGCAAATCGCTCTCTCTATGGTCTACTCAACTCTTTGCTTGATATTTCCAAGCTAGATGCAGGCATTGTGAAGCCCGAAATAGAGCGCATTGCCCTAGCCCCCTTATTACATCAATTAGTCGATAATTATCGGACTATCGCTGAAAAGAAAGGCTTGCAATTACGCTTTAAAGTACGTGACTGCTATGTGGATAGTGACTCTACGTTGCTCTCAAGTGCCATTATGAATTTACTCGATAATGCTGTTAAATACACGCCAAAGGGCAGCATTTTAGTTGCAATGCGTTTATACAAAAAACAAGTCAAAGTGCAAATTTGGGATACAGGAATCGGCATAGAGGAAGATAATAGGGAAATAATTTTTGATGAGTTCTTGCAACTTGGTAATCCTGAGCGCGATAGTGAAAAAGGCTTAGGCTTAGGTTTATCTATTAGTAAGCGTATATTACGGCTATTAGGCTATCCTCTATCATTATGTTCAACTGTTAATAAGGGCAGTGTTTTCAGTATCACAATGCCATTATCTGTTCTGCCCGAAAAGTCACAACAGACTCAGCATTACGGCAGTGTAAATTTACATCCTTGTATTGGCAGTGGGCAGACAATATTAGTGATTGATGATAATCAGGCCGTTCTTGATGCCACAAAATTAGTGCTTAATTCTTGGGGGTATACGGTAAAAACAGCGACGTGTATTGAAGAAGTACGCACTATTGCAATCAATAATGAAGTGATTGACTTGATTGCCACAGACTATCGCTTACGTGAAAACACCACAGGAATAGATGCGATTAAAGTATTTGAACAATTATCAGGTCACGTTGACATACCTGCATTTTTAATAACAGGGGATACTGATCCCGATAAAATTCAGGAAGCGAGTTCTTTTGGAATACCTTTATTGCACAAGCCATTAAAACAGGGGGAGCTAAAAATGATATTGCGTCATTTTCAGATAATATAGTGCGTACGAATTTTAAATCTGTGAAATCAAGCCTTGCTGAAAAGCTACCTTGACGGCAGCAGTACGATTATTTACTTTTAAAGCACGAAATACATCATACAAATGCGCTTTCACAGTATTCGCGGATATATCAAGTTCACTTGCAATTTGCTTGTTTAATAAGCCTTGCGAAAGGAGGTGTAGTATTTCTTTTTGCCGCTTAGTAATATGTATTATTTCACTTTCATTCGCATCACTAGGTGGGACTTTAGGAAGATAAGTATCTCCTTTTAGCACCGTCTGAATGGCTGAAACTAAGGTAGTACCGCTACTAGATTTTGATATAAAGCCCGATGCTCCACTTTCTATTGCTAGTTGCGCGGTTAAGGGGGAGTCTATTGCAGAAATAATCAATACAGGCGACCAAATATTAACTGCCTGAAATTTTTTCATTAAAGAAAAACCATTGATACCAGGAAGATTAATATCCAAAAGGATCAAATCAGGGATGGCATTATTTTGCAAATAATCTAGCGCTTCGCTACTGTTCTTCACATGTGTGGAGTGAATAGACGTATCGATGCTTTCAAAAAGAAATATCAAACCCTCAGCAAAAAGCTGATGATCATCAATAATTAACAAATTCATTCGTGTTCCCTGCCTTCAAAAAACCATAGCAAACGATACCCTCACTGTACGAGTGAAAATATGGCATACAAATAATTTAGATCTAGGTTCAGGTGACTATGACTGAAAAGAATATATTGATGTATTCATTGCAACTAATGAGTAGGTGCAATCAGTAGTGGTGTTCGCCTAGCATGACTTTAGTCTTACACATTTTTATAATAAAAAAAACATTCTTCTTGACTAAATGCTTGTTTTTCTTCCTGCGGCTTGTTATTTATACAGATAAATATAATCATGTTGTAAGACATAAACTCTTGTATACTGCGCGCTCTTTAGGTTCAGGGTTATTGAACTTTAATAATACCTTTACTAATTTTAACAAGGATAAGCGCTAGCGCCATCCCCGCAGATAGCTGTGGATGCTACGCAAATAAATCCTCATCAAGTAGACCCCAAATAGTATTGTCGTACTCAATACCTTCACTCATTGTCACGTAAAAGTGAATAAGGTGATAGTACATCAGCACTATAGAAGATGCATTACACTTAATCTCTTACTGTTACTTTCAATTGGGAGAAGGGTGTTGTTTAACCAATTTAGTAATAAATCGAGTATAGAATTGTGATAGAAAATTTAAGAAATGTTGCCATTATCGCCCATGTTGATCACGGTAAAACCACGTTAGTAGACAAGCTATTAGAGCAATCAGGAACGTTAGGTGATCGTGCGGACATTACAGAAAGAATGATGGATTCCAATGAGCTAGAGCATGAACGTGGCATCACAATTCTTGCAAAAAATACCGCTGTAAAATGGAACGATTACCGTATTAATATCGTTGACACCCCAGGGCATGCCGATTTTGGTGGTGAGGTAGAGCGTGTACTGTCAATGGTTGACTCCGTACTGCTACTAGTTGATGCGGTAGATGGCCCCATGCCACAAACTCGATTTGTTACATCAAAGGCCTTTGCAATGGGCTTTAGGCCCATAGTTGTTATTAATAAAATTGATCGTGAAGGGGCCAATCCTGATCGTGCATTAGATCAGACCTTTGAATTATTTGATAGTCTTGGTGCGACCGATGAACAGCTAGATTTCCCGGTGGTTTATGCATCTGCAATCAATGGTTATGCAGGTTTGGAGTCAACCGTTAGCGATGGCGATATGACCGCACTATTCCAGTCAATTGTTGATAATGTTGATCATCCTGATGTTGATCCTGATGCACCTTTCCAATTACAAATCAGCTCATTGGATTATAACTCCTACACAGGTTTGATTGGTATTGGTCGTATTAAGCAAGGCAAAATTAAGAGAAACACCCAAGTAAAAGTAATTGATCGTGAAGGTAAAGTACGTGCAGGACGTGTTTTACAGCCAATGGGCTTTCATGGTTTAGAGCGTATTGATGTAGAAGAAGCGCAAGCAGGCGATATTATTGCATTCACAGGAATGGATGAATTATATATCTCAGATACTCTTTGCGATCCAGATCATATAAAAGCATTACCACCGCTTAGTATTGATGAGCCAACGGTCACCATGACATTTCAGGTGAATAACTCTCCATTTTGTGGTCAAGAAGGAAAATTTGTCACCTCACGTAATATTCAAGAACGCTTAGAAGAAGAGTTATTGCATAATGTTGCACTACGTGTCGATGAAATGGATGATCCTGATAAATTCCGTGTTTCAGGTCGTGGTGAATTACATTTAGGTATCTTGATAGAAAATATGCGCCGTGAAGGCTTTGAGCTTGCCGTATCCCGTCCAGAAGTTGTCGTGCGTGGAGAAGGTGAAAACCGTGAAGAACCTTATGAAACAGTGACCATTGATGTTGAAGAACAGCATCAAGGTACAATCATGGAAGAAATGGGTGAGCGTCGTGGACAGTTAGAAAATATGGTGCCTGACGGCAAAGGACGTGTACGGCTGGATTACATGATTCCATCACGTGGCTTAATTGGCTTCCATACTGACTTTATGACCATGACCTCAGGCACAGGCTTGCTCTATCATACATTTGATCATTACGGTCCCTATAAAAATGAAGAAATTGGGCAACGTAATAATGGTGTGCTGATTTCCAATGCACATGGCAAAGCATTAGCCTATGCACTCTTTAATCTGCAAGAACGTGGTAAATTATTCTTAGGTCATGCGGAGCCTGTTTATGAAGGAATGCTATTAGGTATTCATAGTCGTGATAATGACTTAGTAGTCAACCCGACTAAAGCGAAGCAATTGACTAACATACGCGCAGCAGGGACGGATGAAAACCTAATTTTAACCAAGCCCATTAGAATGACGCTGGAGCAAGCATTAGAGTTTATTGATGATGATGAACTAGTAGAAGTAACGCCAGAGAGTATTCGCTTACGTAAAAAACAATTGACTGAAAATGAAAGAAAGAGAGCATCGCGTAAAGTTAAGGATTGATGATAACGCTAGAAAAATCTCTCAAGGCATGGCGAACGGATCAGTTCAAACTGATTCTTCGTGATGAAATTAGTGTGCTAGATGAAACCTCCCTTCCTTTGCAAGAAGAACTTTCTTACGCTAATTATGTTGATGCGAGTGATTTATCAGTATTGATTTTAAATATTGGCTTCAGGCAACGTCCAAATACAATG
>JAGLBQ010000186.1 GCA_023146675.1 Cocleimonas sp.
TACGCATAATTTTTTTAACGGTTGTACCATGGCGTACTGCTATTTTATACAACGTTTCACCACGACGGACACGATGAGTAAGAACACGTTTTTTTGATTTTTTATAACGTTTTTTATACTTTTTAGTGTGTTTTTTCTTGGAGTATCGAGTATAGCGATAATTAGTATCACGACTAGCAGGCATGCTATGTAGAACATGCTGTAATCGATCTGCAAGGTTTACAGGCAGGATAACGCGTTTAGATAAACGTGGTGTTGTTATTCCCTGTAAATAACTTGGGTTTAGCTCTGTCAATGTCTCTGATGGTAATCCTGCACGACGTGCTGCTTGACGCAAATCTACCGCCTTATTAAGCCAAATAGAGGTTAACACAGGGCGACTAGCGGCTTTGGGTAGTTGGATTCCATAGCGACTAGGATTGCGGATAATTTCTTTGTAAGCTAATAAACGAGGTACATATTCGCGTGTTTCTTTAGGAAGACGCAAGCTCCAATAATCTGTTGGACGACCTTTACGGCGGTTATATTTTATTTCACGTTCCACACGTCCTTCGCCTGCATTATAAGCAGCAAGTGAAAGGAACCAATCACCATTGAATTGTCGATTTAGTTTTTGCAGATAATCTAACGCTGCACGAGTTGCCTCAAATGAATCCATACGACCATCAAAACCACGTCGTTGTTTAAGACCGTATCGGCGACCTGTTTCTGGAATAAATTGCCACATACCTGCGGCTGCTGCGTGAGAGCGTGCGGTATTGACATAAGCACTTTCTACAAAAGGTAGTAAGGCTAATTCAGTTGGCATGCCTCGACGCTCTAGCTCGGTAACTACCTGAAATAAATATTTAGAGGCTCGGTTAGTGATGCGGTTTAAACGTGGACGGTCACTGGCATAATGTCTAACAAACCGTCGCACAGAGGAATGGTTGGTATGATTAGGCATTTTTTCACCACGATAAATGCGTTGCCACATCGCAAGTTGACTACCACCTTTCGCCTGATGACGTACTTGCGTCACGGGCGTTTTTCGTGGAAGTAGACCTAGCTCCTGTGCCGCCTGTTCTGTTGCTGAGGAGTATATGTTGCTATAGATACTCTTTTTTTGGGCAGGGCGATACAGTTTCTTCTTACTAACAGGCTTACTGGTGAGTCCCAATATATCAGCCGCTTTTTCAAGATCTGCGGTGATATCAGCATTTCGAGGCGTTTGTGCACGAGTATTATGGTATGCTGCTTTTTTAAATCTAACCGCATTTTTCTTTGCACGCTTAGCCTGATAAGTCGCTTTTTTAATAGGACTCTGCTTTTTAATATTCTTTTGTGACCGCTGTGGTGCATTCTTATTTAAGAGGAGATAAGCGGCTGTCTGAAATTCAACATCCCCCACTGAGTTCTGGTATGACGATGTCTGTTTCATAGCACTACTACTAGCACTACAACCTGAGAGCGTAGAGAGTGCTAATACAGCAGAAATAGTAACGGCTAGTTTTCTTTGATGGTACATATGTTAACCCCAAATATCGTTGATTTTTGTTGTTTTTATTTAGTTTAAACCGTGCTATTTTATTTTTATAATTATTATATGCTTAGAGCATGTACGGTGTACCTCCCGACGTTCTAACGCATAATTTTTGTACCCAGAGTGCATAGCAACTTCAGATTGAGATGATCTCATCTCATGAGGCATAGTTATTTTGCGTCTCATGAGATCATCTAAGCTGGGGTTGTCATGCTCCTTTCGGTGCAAGTTAGAGATCGGGAAGTTGTATCGTGCAAGTTCTTTACTGTTAAGTCAGTACGGTCAAGATTAGTTATTTTACTGCTATGCTATTCTAACGACTAAGCTTGAACACAAGCTGAATTAGAAATACTACTCGTCAGAAGCAGTTGAATAGCAGTCATTTCAAATAAAACAGCGGCTGATTATCTAAAATGGGATTCCAAAATGAAAAATTTGCAGCGAGATGAAAATAGAGTGACAGATTGTGCATCGTGGTATCAAGGTCTTGCAGGTCAACAAGCACTTCTCAAATTGGATGAAATGATCACTGAATATTTGTCCGAAATATTTGGCTATTATTGTCTTAATTTAGGCGTGTTAAGCGGGCGCAAAGAATTCTTAAAAGACTCACGTATATCAGCAGGTTTTTCTATTGGCGGTAGTAAAAATAAAAATGATGTTATCGCTATACCAGAGCAATTACCCATTGCAGCGGATGAGGTAGATTTGGTCATTGCCAGTCATGTATTGGAATGCTCACATAATCCACATCAGGTCTTGCGTGAAATTGATCGGGTCTTAGTGCCAGAAGGACATTGTATTTTGATTGGTTTTAACCCTTATGCATTAATGGGTGCAAAGCGATTATTAAAATCATTGTTTAAAAATAAATTAGCCGCAAATAAAAATGACTCATTGATAGATCAGACAAACTATAAAACCCGTAGCGCCTCACATGTTCGCGACTGGTTTTCCCTGCTTGGCTTTGAAACGCTAGAAGTAAACTATATTGGATTTCGCCCCACAATAAAAAATGAAAAAATATTTACCCGTAGTGCATGGATGGAAAAATGGGGCGAAAAACTACTGCCAGTTTTAGGTAGCCTTTATATTATCCACGCAAAAAAGCATATGGTGGCAATGCGTCCAGATAAAAAAGTATGGCAAACACCGTTTGTATTATCAGGAGGGAAAGTAGCACTAAATCGTACTGCACAACGAGTAAGACGCACCAATTTTCAAAATTAGGGGAGTATTATTTGGAATAGGGTAAATAGAGCCTCTGGAATATCAGCAATGAGATACTTTAGCTTTTTTGGCTAAATAATTCATGCAGTGATTTCAAGAACAATTCCCTTGTTTGCTCTGATCTCTCATGAGCCATGAGATAAATATAGAGTTTGCACTATAGTTAAGGTGTTCAAAAAGTTCCAAGCAGTAAACGTCAACTCCTTAGGGTCAATCTTGTGGTAAAAACATATCAAAACATGGATATTCTCCTTTTAAAAAAGGGTAATTCATTTCAAGCTCGCATTACAAATTCCCCAGCAGGTCAAGCACATTGTGATTTTGATATTCCTGACAATACGGATGCCATTGCTGCTTGTATTGGTAGTTATACTAAATCCCGTTCTTTTGAACTTCCCCAAGGCTTTTCACTAAATGGCAGTGCTTGTTCCTCAGATACACTACCGGATACGTTAAAAAAAATTGGCAGTGCTTTATTTGATGTCATTTTTAAAGATTCAATGCAAGAGTGTTTGGAGCGGAGTTTATATCTCAGTAAAAATAATGATTTGCGTATTCGTTTGCAGTTTTCTAATGACGCGCCCGAGTTAGTACCGCTTCCTTGGGAGTATTTTTACAACAAAGAAGAAGAGCGTTTTTTGGCGTTATCGACCAAGACTCCCATTATTCGTTGTCCAGAACTTATGCATGATACCCATACGGTATCAGTACAGCTTCCATTGCAAATATTGGTGATTATTTCTAGCCCGAAAGATCTCGCTCTGCTTGATGTGGAAACAGAGTGGAAGAATCTCACTAGCTCCTTACAAGCACTTATTGATGATAATTTAGTTGTTATAAAGCGCCTAGCTACCTCCTCTATTCGATCATTACAACATGAGTTACAGCGTAAGCAATACCACGTTATTCACTATATTGGGCATAGTGATTTTGATGCAAATAGCAATAATGCATTTTTGATGTTTGAAGATAAGGAGAGTAACTCCGCTAAGTTAGAAGCTGAGTCCTTTGGTAAACTATTGCGGGATGAAAAGTCTATTCGCTTAGTCATTTTGAATTCATGTGAAGGTAGCAAGGCTTCGGATACGATCTTTTTTTCAGGTGTTGCGCTTTCATTGCTTAAAAAGAAGATACCAGCCGTTATCGCGATGCAATTTGAAATTAGTGATAGTGCGGCAATTATCTTCTCAAGTGATTTCTATACGGCTTTAGCCAATGGCTTGCCGATTGAGGAATCTTTAACTGAAGCGCGCAAAGCAATTGATATTCGTTTAAATCCTATCGAATGGGGAACACCCACCCTCTATATGCGCTCATCAAATAGTAATTTATTCACCTTAACCCTGCCGGATAAGCCTTCTCCTAAGCTTATTGAGCCTGAAAAAAAGTCTAAGAATAAAACAATGTTATTTACTGTTTCTCTTGGGATACTGGCATTAATAATAACTCTTTCAATGTTTGCTCTTAAAGATTTTTTTATTGCTGAGAAAGAGGATGAAAATCCTATTTTGTATGCTGCTAAAGATCCAGTAGCACCTCCAGTGGTAGCAGCGGGACGATCCGTAATAGCACCAATAACCGCAGGATTTGACTGTACCAAAGCACGCACTCTTTCTGAAAAAGCAGTCTGTTCAAGTAGCTCTACTGCAAATATAGATAAAGACTTAAATACAGTTTATGCACGGGTCGTAAGCAAGCTACCTCCGCCTCTAGTAAAGGAGGTGGATGAGCAAGAGCAGGATTGGCTGGTTAGTAGAGATCATTATATAGAGCAGAATTGTATTTTAAGCTCTAGAGCAAAAAGGGAGACATGTATTATTGCCTACTATCAAGCTCGAATAGTAATTCTGAAACGAATAGAGCGCAGGGAAAGTACTAAATTTACAAAAGTTACTGTGATTGATCCGCCATCAAATATACGTTTAGAGCCTAATGGTGATGTTAGTTGTAAAATTAGGACTAAAAAACAGATTGAGGTGTATAACATATCCATTATGGATGATAGTCATTCCAAATGGTTTTGGACAAAAGCATGTGGAAGTTGGGCTGTGATACACGGTAGTCAAATAAGGTAGAAAGTAGGTTTAACTATCGTTCTCTTTTAACCTTTCTTGTCTCATTTGTTCTTCATCAAATGCAGCCTGAATCTGTTCCATGACGCCATCAACATCAGCCGCTTTAGTTGATTCTTTATATTGTCCTGTTAAAACAGAATCAGGGGTGAGATCTCCATTTTCGTATAAATCCCAGATTTCTTTGCCGTAGTTGCTCTGCAATATAGAGGGTGCAAATTCTCCAAAATAGCGGCGCATATTATCAACATCACGTTCTAACATTGCTTTTGCATTGTTGTTAGAGGCAGCATTCACGGCTTGGGGAAGATCAATAATGACGGGACCATATTGATCAACTAATACATTAAATTCTGATAAATCACCATGCACGATACCTGCACAGAGCATTCGCACGATATTTTGTAGGACAATTTCGTGATCCTCTAATGCCTCCTCTTTTGTCATTGTAATATCACATAAACGTGGTGCAACACCGCCTTCGCCATCGGTCATTAGCTCCATTAGCAATACGCCATCAATACAGCCAAACGGTTCAGGAACACGAACTCCCGCTGCGGCTAATAAATACAAAGCATCAACTTCGGCATTCTGCCAAAGCTTTTCCTGTTCTTGTCGGCCAAATTTAGACCCTTTTTCCATTGCACGCGCCCGACGACTATTTTTTACTTTGCGTCCTTCCGTGTATTGAACAGACTTCTTAAAGTTGCGTTTGCTGGCTTCTTTATAAACCTTCGCACAGCGGGTTTCTTCGCCACAACTAACAACATAAATATCGGCTTCTTTGCCGCTCATTAAACGACCAGTTACATCATTTATGAGACCATCTTCGATAAGTGGTTGGATTCTTTTTGGAATTTTCATGCGAGTATCTTACTGTGTTTTAAAGCATAGAGTAAACTTTTTTGGGTACTAATAAGCTAAAGTAATTAGGATCGATTTCAACTTTTAATATTTCGTACAAAGGCATACTATTCTGTATCGAGATCCTGATCAATAATTGGCAATAATAAAACAAATCGTGTATGCCCTTGTTTAGAGTCAAACTCAATCAAGCCATTATGCTTATTTGCCAATGACTGTGCTATTGATAAGCCTAATCCTGTCCCTTCTGCTGATCCACTGATCATGGGGAAAAATACTTTATCTTGCAAGGATTCTGGTATTCCTACACCGTTATCAATAATCTCTAATTGCATCACTAAAGGATGGACGGTGTGATTTAAGGTAAATTGGCGGGCTATACGGGTGCGAAAGAGAATAGAGCCATGATTACTAACGGCTTTAATGGCATTGCCCGTAATATTCAGTACAATTTGAATTAATTGATCTTTGTCAGCCTGCAACAGAGGAATACTAGGATCATAATCAAAGCTTAGTTGAACGCCAATTGGTAAGTCAGGCTGTATTAATTTGCGTGTATGCTCCAGAACCTCATGAATATTGATAGATTCTATGTTTTTCTGCTGTGAGGAGCCTAACATGCGGTCAACTAAAAGCTGTAAACGATCGGCTTCAGAAATAATAATCTGCGTGTATTCTTTTAAATCATCATTAGGGAGTTCACTTTCTAATAACTGTGCAGCACCACGTAAACCACCTAATGGGTTTTTTATCTCATGTGCCAAGCCACGTACTAAGGTCTGAGTTGCCTCTTGCTCCTTGAATAACTGGTTTTCCCGTGACATGCGAACTTTTCGATCTATACGAATGAGTTCAATAATAATGCCTTCCAGCTTACCATCAGGTAGATAAGGGCTGGCAATACAGTCTACAATCACTTTTTCATTAGGTGTTTTTAACGTACATTCTCGCAATGTTTGTGGGTCACTGTGTTTTAATGCATGGGATAAATAGTGCATTGCCGAATCCATATGGAATAGACATTCATGTGATTTGCCAGCTACTCGTTGGTAACTCTGTGCAAATAGCACTTCGGCAGCGGCATTCATATAGCGAATACACAGAGACGTATCCAAAACAATAACGGCAGTCGTCAATGCTTCCGATAAATCTAAATTCATTTTTTTGTTATTTTTTTTCATATAACGCAGTTAGCAATTTTTGTGCCAGATCAAGAGCAAACGGGTATAAGTTATGACAATTCAACCAACACCTTACCTACTTGATAATTTGTATTGGATTACGATTATAGCCGTTATTGTATCTTCTGCCTCAGCAGTCTTAAAAGCAGGCTTTAAACAATTTGATTTATTTGGTGTCATTATGATCGCAATAGCCACAGGATTAGGCGGTGGTTCTTTGCGTGATATGTTGCTAGACAGAGAGGTATTTTGGATAGCGGATCAAATATTTTTTATCGCTTCCGTATTGAGTGCTATTTTTGTTTTCACCTTATCCCGTTTTATTCACATACCCCCTAAACTCTTTTTAATCCCTGATGCGGCTGGTCTAGCTACCTTTGCAATAGCAGGTACATTAGTTGCTCTAATGCTTGATGCACCATGGCTGGTGGCAAGTTTTATGGGCGTTATGACAGGGACAATGGGAGGTGTTTTCAGAGACATTTTGTGCAATGAAACACCTGTTGTTTTTAAAAGTCCGCTCTATGCCACGCTGTCATGGATGGGTTCATTGCTCTATATTTACTTGCTATATATGGGGATAGATATAGGTATCGCCACCCTTTCTGTCGGTGCGCTAATTTTTATTTTACGGCTCTTAGCGATCAAGTTTAAGCTTAGTTTGCCTCAGTTCAAATTTAAAAAATAAGCCTGTTTCAACATCCTTG
>JAGLBQ010000187.1 GCA_023146675.1 Cocleimonas sp.
CAGAATATAGGTTATTTACGTGATGAATTTATGATTTTTATTTGACATCTTTCAGACACTTTTGAATTATCTTGTGTACTAAGCTATAGTTTCATTATCACCAAAATAAATATAAACACAAGGCGAGAAAATGAAAGTAATAGCCCATGCGCTTCTGCTTGTTTTACTTTTTAGTATGACAGTACAGGCAGCACCCATCACTGATAAAAATATCCCTGACACGCTTAAACCTTGGGTAGATTGGGTTTTATATAATCAGGATCAGCATAATTGTCCTGCGGCTTATAATAATCACCAAAAACGTTTTTGTACTTGGGCTTCTCGGCTCAAATTAAATCTTAATAATACTGAGGGAAAATTTCAGCAACATTGGCAGGTGCATGATAAGGCATGGATACGCCTTCCTGGGGATAGTAAGTACTGGCCTCAGTCGGTGATGGTGGATGATCGTCCTGCGATTGTGCTCAAGAAACAGGGGTTTCCTAGTGTTCAACTTAGTTCAGGATCACATACTGTTCGTGGTTTATTTGCATGGGATAGCTTGCCAGAGTCTATGACAGTACCACCGTCTACGGGATTGCTAAGCATTACTCGCAATGGTCAACTATTGGCTTTTCCGCGAATTAATCAGCAAGGGCAGTTATGGCTGGATAAATCAGTACAGAAGAAAAATATTGAGAATTCGGTCAATGTGCAGGTGTTTCGTAAGATTATTGATGGTCATCCAATGCGCATTGAAACACGCATTATTCTCAATGTTTCGGGTAACTCCAGAGATATTACTTTCCCAAAGGCTCAGATTAGCGGGTTTATTCCACTGCAATTACAAAGTAAATTACCTGCACGCATTAATCAGCAAGGGGATTTGCAACTTCAAGTACGTCCTGGAAATTGGGAAGTTAAGTTACATTCTTATCGAGCCGCTAATGTGTCTAATCTTACCATGCCATCGGTGGTACATGAAAATTGGCCACGACAGGAAGTGTGGGTCTTTCAGGCGGATCCATCATTACGTTTAGCCAATATCGAAGGGACTAATGCCGTTGATGCACGTCAGACACGTTTACCAAAAGAGTGGCATCAATACCCCGCTTATCTGCTGGAAGCCAAACAGAGAATAATCTTAAAAACCCTTCAGCGTGGTAGTGCTGAGCCTGAGCCAAACCGTCTTCATTTGCGGCGCACGGTGTGGATGGATTTTGATGGCAAAGGTTATACTTTACATGACCAGATTAGTGGCACAATGACGCGTGGATGGCGCTTATCTGCGTCGCCAGATTTACAATTAGGGCGTGTCAGTATTGATGGTGAACCACAGTTTATTACCAAACTTGAACCTGCTACGCTGGATTTGGATACAACAAGGGGGCAAGGAAATGGCGTAGAAGTGCGTCGTGGCAGTATTAATTTAGAGGCTGATAGTCGTTATACGGACAATATGACTAATCTACCCATAACAGGTTGGCAACATCACTTCCAAGGGGTTGGGCTGAAATTATTTCTTCCTCCTGGTTGGACGTTATTTTCAGCACATGGTGCAGATAATCGGTCAAATACATGGGTACAACGCTGGACACTGCTTGATCTCTTTATGGTGTTGATTATTAGTGTTGCCATTGCACGTTTGTGGAATTGGAAGTGGGGTGTGTTTGGATTATTTACGATGGTATTAATTTGGCATGAGCCAAATGCCCCACGCTATATATGGCTTAATCTATTGGCTGTCATTGCCTTGCTGCGTGTGTTGCCAAAAGGATTAGCAAAAAGGCTACTTAGGCTCTATCGAAATATTACATTCCTTGCGTTACTGCTCATTGTTATTCCTTTTATTGTTTCTGAAGTGCGACAGGGGCTTTATCCACAACTTGGTTTGTATTCTGATTATGAAAGAGTGGTGAATGATAATACTCAGACAACCTATAGCACTCTTGACTCTCAGCGTCATGATGAGGATATGGTACTATTTTCGGTTATGGAAGAAGAAGCAGAGATGGATAAAGAATACTCTGCTGGCATCGTGTCTAGTGCCAGTAAAATGTTACAAAAAAAGCGCTATGCTCCCCCTAAAAAAGCAAAGCGATTGCAGCAGAAAAATGTACTCAATGAGGTAGACCCTAATGCTAATATTCAAACGGGGCCTGGTTTACCGACATGGAATTGGCAAGCAGTTCGCTTCTTCTGGAATAGCCCTGTTGATCCTGCGCAGACACTCAAGCTTAATTTTATTTCTCCCACTGTGAATATGTTGCTTAATTTTTTACGTGTAGCACTTTTGTTATTACTCATGTCACTTCTAGTCAAAGCTTTTATACAGAGAGATGCCGATAGTGCAGGTGATACATCATCCACGGATAGCAAAAAGTGGTATCAACGCTTTTTCAAGACAGCAGTTATTTTATTGCTGCCTATTGTCTTCATGATAATACTTATGCCAGAAGCACAGGCAGAAGGGTCTTTGACAGCGCAGGCTAATACAACCATAGAGGCACGCGTCGTTGAGTTGGAGTCATTATTGCGCAAGAAAAACCGCTTAATTACCTTAAAGAATGAACAACTCGCTCGACAACAAGTTGAAACAAAGCACAATGCTCCTGTACCACCATCGGCGCCAAGTTTCAATAATATGCATTCAAAGAAGAGTGGAATGCATTCGCAGAAAATAACAAATGCGACGTTTCCTTCAATGAAACTATTGGATACGCTACAAAAACGTCTCTTAGCGGTGGATGATTGTTTGCCAGAGTGTGCGTTAATAGAGGCAATGAAATTAGAAGTCAGTGCTGATGCGCTCATCGTACATTTAAAAGTTCATAGTGCTAATAATAGTGTGATTCCACTGCCTGCTAATGGCAATCAATGGCGACCTGATAGTGTGTTAATTAATCATCAACCAGCCAGTGCATTAGCGCGTGACTCAGCGGCTAATTTATGGATAGGGATGGGACAGGGGACGCATATTATTACTTTGCAAGGCAAGCTACCCCCACAATCACAATTATCACTATCATTACCACTAAAACCCCATAGAGTGACATGGCAAGGCAAGGGCTGGACGGTTGAAGGTATTCGTGAAGATCATACGCCAGAGCAGCAATTACAATTAGTGCGCACACAGGTAAAAGATGCAAGTAAGCGTGATTTAATGCAGCAAAATACGATTTTACCCCCGTTATTGCATATAGAACGTACCTTGCATTTGGGCTTGGATTGGAATTTAGAAACAAATGTTACCCGCCTTTCACCACTGGGTAGCCCTGTCAGTATGCGACTTCCTTTGTTTAAGAATGAATCTGTCTTAAGCAATGCTAATACCGTAAAAAATGGAAAAATTGCCATTAGCTTAGGCGCAATGCAAAAAGGTATGAGCTGGAAATCCCGACTACCTGTTGCTTCTAGCTTAAAATTAATTGCTACCCAGCAGCAAGGCTTAGTAGAGAGCTGGAAGCTAGATATAAGCACTCTCTGGCATGTCAATATCACAGGGATTCCTGAAATTCATCATGCGACTCAAAATACAGAATGGCTACCCGAATGGAAGCCTTGGCCAGGCGAATCGATTAATTTATCGATCAGTCGTCCTGAGGGGGTTGCAGGGCGCACCCTGACGATAGAGCGTAGCTTGTTAACGAGTCGTATTGGTAAGCGACTGCGTGAAAGTAATCTGACGTTGCGTTTGCGAAGTAGTCGTGGGGGGCAGCATATTATTACCCTGCCAGAAAATGTTGAACTACTCTCGGTCAGTATTGACGGTAAACGACAACCTGTGCGCCAAAAAGAACGCCTTGTTAGTTTACCTATCTCCCCAGGCGAGCAAAAGATTCAACTTAACTGGCGAGAAGCAAAAAAAATAGGGATTTATCTACAACAACCCGCCGTAGATTTAGGCGTGGATAGCGTGAATAATAGTATTCACCTCAATCTTGCGAGAGATCGTTGGATACTCTTTGCAGGTGGCCCGCAAATGGGGCCTGCAGTGCTTTTCTGGGGTGTGTTAATTGTGATATTACTCGGTGCAATTGTACTTGGCAGAATTAAAGATAGCCCACTACGAATTTGGCAATGGTTCTTGCTAGGCGTAGGTTTAAGCCTCGTTACTCCTTTTATGTTGCTGATTGTTGTTGGCTGGATAATGGCACTGAAATATCGACCTTTATTAGAGAAAACGAGGAGTAATACTGTCTTTAATACAGGACAAGTTTTGCTAGTGCTCTTTACTCTAGTAGCCTTTGGTGTGCTATTTTTTGCATTAAAGCAAGGACTCTTAGGTCTGCCTAATATGCAAATATCAGGTAATGGCTCTTATGCAGGAAGTTTGCAATGGTTTCAAGATCGTAGCCCTTCATTACTCTCACAGCCTTGGGTTATTTCCATACCATTATTTGTGTATAGATTGCTAATGTTGTTATGGGCATTATGGCTCGCCTTTGCGCTGATTAATTGGTTGAAATGGGGATGGCATAACTTTACGGTAGGTGGACTTTGGCGTAAGCGTGAAATGAAAGAAACAAAGGAAAAGAGTTAGGGAGAAACAGAAGTAAATGGTAAATGGAGCTGATGCTTTAGCTTCGCAATACCTTCTGATGCCATTAGGCGAGGCAGACATTGAAAATTGCCTCATCTAGTAGCGTTGGAAGGAGGTGAACCTGAAGGATTACTTCCATGGCATTGTTTATGGGAAGTATCTATCAACAGCATTTGTTATAAATAGAGAGTTTATTATATAGATTGCATACCGCCAGACATAACCGCCGCAATAATTGCGCCAATGACAACAACAATGTAAAGCACAATAAGAACGAGAGCGATAATACCAAGAACTTTTTCCCATTTGGGTGTTGCTCTTGTTGATCCAAAATTATTAGGACCTTCAACTCCTTTTTTGACTAACGCATAAATACCAAAGATAAGATTCACAAGCGGAATAAAGGCAAGTATTGACCACCAGCCGCTCATATTGATGTCATGCAAGCGACGAATAAAGAAGATAATGGTAATAACAAGTGAAACCAGCATGAATGCGATCATAAACAGACCTGCACCAGAAGTATAAAACGCTACCATCGCATTAGGATCTGTTCCCGTTAGTAGTGTGGAGGCTGCCCCAGCAATGCCCGCGATAGCTGCAAATGCAATCAGCATTATGATATTTAATATTAGATTCCAAGCTAAAAAGCTAAGGCGACTAAAACGTCCTTTTGCCGAAAAAGGGCTACTTGTATCATTTTTGCCATTATTTAGATCTCGATGAAGATCACTCGCGGGGGTTGAATATGGATTTGTCATGTTGGCTCCTTATTATTATTAAAATAAAAAATATAACTATAGGGTATTTTTTTAAAAGCGTCTTGTTTCATATGATGTAAGGGAAGCTCTAGTACGTTGTTACATATTGTTACAGTCTTGAGATGTTTGTTACAGCAAGTCTTTGTATTATTTGATCGTCAATTAATGACAA
>JAGLBQ010000188.1 GCA_023146675.1 Cocleimonas sp.
ACTATAGTTTAAGGCAGACTCAAATAATAAACCAATATTGAAGCACATAAAAAATAATAAAAACCAACTTATTTTTCCCCTGTGTTCTTTGAGTTCTCTGTGGTAAAAGAAGTCTATGAAAAATACAACCAACACAGATATAAAAAACAATCACTCACGTGTAGATTTCTTTCGTGAAGCGGCACCTTATATCCACCTTCATCGGGGCAAAATATTTGTTATTGCTTTTTCAGGAGGGTTGATAGATGAACCTCAATTTGATCGTATTATCAGTGATATTGCCATTCTATCCGCATTGGGTGCTCATATTATTATTGTACATGGCGCACGATCACAAATAGATCAGCGTTTGCAGAAACTAAATTATCCTATTGATATTAAAAATGATTTACGGATAACAGATACTGCCACCTTAAAAATAGTCAAGCAAACCATTGGTGCATTGCGGGTTGAAATTGAGAATAAGTTGGGTCACGTACTCAATAGACCGCCCATTATTAATGATGAATTGGGGGTTTTATCGGGTAATTTTATTACTGCAAAACCTGTTGGAGTTTTTCAGGGGGTTGATTATCAACACACGGGAAAAGTGCGCAAAATTAATACCTCATTGATTCAATCACTCTTAGATCAAGAAAATATTGTATTGTTATCTTCGCTTGGGTTTTCCCCTACAGGAGAGGCGTATAATCTACGTTATGAAGATGTTGCTAGCTTTGTTGCTATACAAATAAAAGCGGATAAATTGATTTTTATTAGCCAGAATCAATATAGCTTACCGCGCGAAATCAGCCTGCAAGATTTAAAAACAAATATTCTACAAGATACTAGCAAATGTCCTCTGCTCAATGATATTGCAAGTGCCCTAAGCCAAGGTGTACAGCGCGTACATTTACTTAATGATCATCAAAATGGCGGGTTGCTGCTGGAGCTTTATACCCGTGATGGTATTGGAACTATGTTCACCGCTAGCCTATACGATGAAATTCGCCAAGCTACTATTGATGATGTGAGTGGAATTATTGACCTCATTACTCCACTTGAGGAAAAAGGTATTCTGATTAAACGTTCGCGTGAGCAACTAGAGCTAGAAATCAATAATTTCAGCATTATCAAACGTGATGGGAAAGTGATTGGCTGTGCTGCCTTATATGAAATGGATGAAGTAACGGCTGAATTAGCTTGTCTTGTCATTCATCCCGACTACCGCACAAGTGGTGGAGGTGATGCGTTAATAAAATTTATTACAAAAATTGCTAAAAAGAATAATCTACAACGGCTTTTAGTGCTGACAACCCAATCAATAGACTGGTTTAAAGAACGTGGCTTTATGATGGGAGAGGTTGAAGATTTGCCCGCTAAAAAGAAAGCATTATATAATTTTCAACGTAATTCTAAGGTGCTTTTTAAGCAAGTATAGCTATTATTCTTTCTGTAGCCCCGTATGCAGCCTAAGCAGAATACGGGAGTCGTAGAAACGTGCTATTCCCATATTGCATAAACTTCATTCGGAGCTAGAAAAGTATAAACTACGTTTTCTGCTTTTTAATCGGTCCAATTACCATTACCATTTGGCGACCTTCCATTTTTGGAAATTGCTCTACCGCACCATATTCTTCCAGATCTTTCTCAACACGCTTAAGCATTTCCATGCCTAGTTCACGATGTGCCATTTCACGACCACGAAAACGAATGGTAATTTTGGTTTTATCACCATTTTCAAGAAACTCAGTTAGCTTTTTTAGCTTGATATTGTAATCGCCAATATCGGTGCCAGGACGCATTTTGATCTCTTTTAATTGTGTCTTTTTCTGCTTTTTCTTGGCAGCCCCTTTTTGTTTGCTCGACTCAAATCTGAACTTGCCATAGTCCATAATGCGACAGACGGGGGGTTCTGCATTTGGCACAATTTCAACTAAATCAAGACTTAATGATTTAGCTTCTGATAGGGCTTCTTGATAAGAAACAACCCCTTTGTTTTCACCCGTTGCGTCGATAAGACGAACTTTGGTTAAAGTAATGGCATCATTGATGCGATTTTTCTTCTGATTTCGAGCGATGCCTTGTTTCCTCCAAAGCAAATTAATAAATTATTGTTGTAAAGAGAGCAGTAATTACCTAGCTACCTAAAATATACAACAAAACTAGCTTAACCGCGAGTAGCAACTTCGCTGTTAATCGTATTTATCAGGTCTGATACACTTAATGTTCCTAAGTCTTCACCTGAACGTGTGCGTACTGCAACTGAATCTGCTTCTACCTCTCTATCACCTACAACCAATAGATAAGGGATTCTCTGCAATGTATGTTCACGGATTTTAAAGCCTATTTTTTCATTTCTCAAGTCCGATATTGCACGAATTCCTGCTTTTTTCAAGCGATCAACAACAGAATATGCAAAATCAGACTGTTTATCTGTGATATTCATCACAACGGCTTGTTCTGGCGATAACCATAATGGGAAGCGACCTTCGTGATGTTCAATCAATATTCCAATAAAGCGCTCAAATGAGCCAAGTATCGCACGATGTAACATAACAGGTGTTTGACGTGAGCCATCTTCAGCAACATATTGTGCATCTAAACGCTCAGGCATTGAAAAATCAACCTGTACTGTACCTAATTGCCATACACGTCCAATACTATCTTTTAATGAAAATTCAATTTTTGGACCATAAAATGCGCCCTCACCAGGAAGTTCTTCCCAATCAAGCTGTTGTGCATCCAGTGCGTCAGCCAGTGATTTTTCTGCTTTATCCCAGTTTTCATCACTGCCAACACGGTTTTCGGGGCGAGTTGATAAGCGATAGATAACGTCATCAAAACCAAAATCTTTATAAACATCATGCAAAAAATCGATAAACTCAGCAACTTCAGGCTGAATTTGGTCTTCCGTACAGAAGATGTGTCCATCATCTTGCACAAAGCCACGCACTCGCATTAGACCATGCAAAGCACCTGACATTTCATTACGATGACACGAGCCAAATTCTGCAAGACGTAAGGGTAGGTCGCGGTAGCTTTTTAAACCTTGATTAAATACTTGAACGTGACAAGGGCAATTCATTGGCTTTAGTGCAAACTGTCGCCCATCGTTTTCTAGTGAGAACATATCATCGCTGTATTTAGCCGCATGACCTGAACGTTCCCATAACGAGAAATCAACCAATGAAGGTGTATTAATTTCTTGATAATCACGCAAACGCTGTTGCTCTCGCATATATTGCGCAATCGCTTGGTAAATAGTCCAACCTTTTGCATGCCAAAAAACTTGCCCTGGCGCTTCTTCCTGAATATGGAATAAATCTAACTTGCGGCCTATCTTACGATGATCGCGCTTCTCTGCTTCTTCAATTCCGCGCACATGAGCTTTTAGTAGCTTTTTACTGCCCCATGCGGTGCCATAAATGCGCTGTAGCATTTTATTATTAGAATCGCCGCGCCAATACGCACCCGCCAACTTCATCAACTTAACCGCAGGTATTTTGCCCGTGCTTGGCACATGAGGCCCACGGCATAAATCAATAAAATCACCTTGACGGTACAGTGATAAGTCTTGATCGGATGGAATATCCGCAATAATTTCAGCTTTATATTCCTCGCCCATCCCCTTAAAAAAAGCAATTGCCTCATCACGCGCCATAACGCTACGCTCAATAGGAATATCCTGCTTGATAATTTCCTGCATGCGTTTATCTATGGCGCTTACATCCTCAGGTGTAAAAGCACGCACATAAGAAAAATCATAGAAAAAACCATTCTCAACCACAGGGCCAATGGTAACTTGTGCCTCTGGAAAGAGTTGCTTAACGGCCTGCGCCATTAAATGCGCAGATGAATGACGAATAACGTCTAGACCTTCATCACTGCTATTGGTAAATATTTGTAATTCGCAATCTGCTTCAATGAGATGACTTGCATCTAAAATCTCGTCATTGATTTTTCCAGCAATGGTCGCTTTAGCTAAGCCAGGACCAATATCGGCTGCAACATCAAGGATAGAAATAGGATTATCGAATGAGCGCTGACTCCCATCAGGCAACGTTATAATAGGCATTATATTTTCTCCAGTGGTGACCCTTACGATAGGTCACGTGATTTTATTAGGTTATTGACTTTAAAACGCGCCATGATAGCAACTTAGCTTATATTGTTGTAGCTAATATTTTATCCTCACTAATTATCTGTTTAGGGCTCAGGTTTTCTAGGGTTTCTAGCATCAAATGTGATCATGCTGAATAATATTCATACATATAGCTGATTAACAACATAGAGATCCTTGCATGACCAGTCGCCATGAAAATAGAGAAATCCCCTATCACTCTATATACAATGGATAAAGCAGATAGCCATGAGGCAGCTATTGAAATGGCAAAAAACTGGTGGGAAGCTAGGGATAAAGCTCGATTTTAAGACGCTTTAAAAATGAATCTAGACTTTATACTTGCCCTTTGATCTTTGTTTGAATAGTCTCATTTGATATTCAAGGCATGATCAAAGAGCGCTACCGATCAGCATGACAGCAATAAGAATGTAGAATATCGAAAAACAAACAAGAGAATGGCATTCTTGTATATTTAACACTCAGGAATATTAAACAATGTTTAGCACTAAGCTACTGACTATTTTAGCATTGACCTCTGTTATTACCTTTATAATTTCATTAATAGCTATCCCATGGGTTATCAAAAAAATGCCAGAGGATTACTTCTCTAGAGCACAATCAGATAGCCCATATAAGGATAAATATCACCCATTAATTTATCTATTATTCCGCATATTTAAAAA
This sequence comes from Cocleimonas sp., assembly GCA_023146675.1. Lineage (GTDB taxonomy): Bacteria > Pseudomonadota > Gammaproteobacteria > Thiotrichales > Thiotrichaceae > JAGLBW01. Next base: position 4,789 of record JAGLBQ010000188.1, read on the forward strand.
TATTGTTGCCGTTATTTTTATACTTGCAGGTATTATTATGTTATTTACTCCAGGGCAAGGTTTGTTGACGATATTAGTTGGCTTAGGGATAAGTGACTTTCCTGGGAAATTTGTTTTAGAGCAAAAGATTGTTCGCAATAAAAAAATTTTTAATGCATTAAACTGGGTGCGCAAGCGTACTGGTGTAGCGCCCTTGATTTATCCTGCAATTTGATTGCATACTTGAATGATAGGAATGAATCAAGAAGGATAAGAGATGAAGACATATAATTATTCAACCATAACACTGAATAAATTAGAAGAAATTTTTAATATCGAAAAAAAATATGACAGGACTGTATTTAATTCGTGGTTTGGTGAAAAATCTCACGTTAGCAAAGAAGATTTGTTCTATTTACAAGCGCTACGCAATAAAAATATCCAACATCTTGATAATTATACCGAGCTGGAACTCATCAGCAAGTTTATAGCCCCCATCTTAAACCGAATCGATTTTGAGATTGAAGAGAAGAAAATTCGGGATTGGTATGAAATACCTCTTAAATATGAGTCTGATGAATATACATTTAATGGGCGATGTGATTTTGTGGTTGCAAAAGGCTACGATAAACCAATCTCTCCCTATTTTTTTATTCAGGAATTTAAGCAAACTTCATCCACGTTTCCCGAATATCAACTTTTAGCAGAAATGATAGTGGCAATAGAGATGAACCAGAGTAGCTCAATAAAAGGAGCCTATATTATTGGTTCAATTTGGGTGTTTGTTATTGCTGATAAAAAACAAGAAAACCAATATCACTACACCTTATCAAAAAAATATGACGCTATGGAAATGGATGATTTAAACGATATTTATCATTATTTGCAGCGAGTAAAAAGGGAGCTTTTATAGCCCCTCTAAATATGAGGTATACCTACTCTTTGTATACTCCCAATCTCTATGAATCTAATGCCCTTTATTATCATCACCATGACTATGCGTCAAATAAAGTGCTAAACCAAGCAAGGCAATGCCACCTGCAAAATACAAAAGATCCAGCGGTGTTTCAAACTTCATACTGAGCGCATGCTCAAAGTAGCGCACGATTAAAATCATTAAAATAACTTTTGCTAAGCGATTTTTCAGATCATCCAGTGTATTGATAATTAAAATTTTTGATGAGCCTTCTTGCTCTTCTGCAATATCTATTTTACTAATAAATAACTCATACAAACCCAGTGCAAAGATCAATAAAACAGTTGCTAACAAATATCCATCAATAATTTCAACCACATGCTTAATTGTTTCTGCACGTAATGCCAAGCGTGCCTCTGTGGTTATTGTTGGAGATATATAATCCCCTAAATGACTGACCATAATCCATGCATCAATACTTGACATATACAATACCGCAGCAGCGGATACAAGGCTGACAAGCACAGCAGCGATGACCATTAAACGGCTATTCCATAGGAATTTTTCAAACAACCTTTCTAGTAATTTCAATTCTTACCCTCATTTTTAAAACAGTATAAATACCAACGTATTATCAATATACACTAATGGAATACGATCCCGCTCCCACGTTGGTATATGCCTTTCCTGAAAGATTTTTTTCAGGCTTTTAGTGCGCTTTCTTTGTACTTGGTATATCTTTTCTCCACCTTGGCGAAAACGTATTTCCACCCTGTAATGATGTTTTACTAATAGATCATTAATTGACACTAAGTGGTCAATTTTCAATATCCTCTTTAAGTACGGAAGTTGCAAGGATTGATTAGTATTCCAGTGTATTATTTGCTCTGTATTATGCATTTTTAAGGGTTCGATGGCGTATAGATCATCTTGAAAACGACGCACTTCTATCCCTTGCCAATGAACAAAAGGCATTGCTGATTGCCCTGCATTTAATACATCCGATAAAATATGCCGTAGCTTTTTTTCAGAGGGTGCTAAAAAACCCTTTTGATCTAGAAAGTAACGAATAATAGCTTTACAACGTGGTACTGATAATTGCTTTAGTTTTTGAATAGAGAGTGTTCCACTACGCTTTCCTGCTAGCTGAGGCAAATCTTGCTCTAGATATTCTGCGAATAAAATTTTTGCTTCTGCTTGATGTTGTGCCGCACGCGCTAGTAATGAATTAATGCTTTTCCAACGATTTTTTAGACGCGGAACAATATCATGACGCAAGAAATTACGATCGAAACATTGATTTTGATTACTAGGATCTTCAATAGTCTCTAGCTTATGTTGTTGTGCATATTGCTCTAACGATTGGCGCGATTGCCCCAATAAGGGACGTATATGTTGACCACTAGCAAAGCGACTCATAACAGGCATCGCTGCTAAGCCATTAACCCCTGCACCACGAAATAATTGAATCAACAACGTCTCCGCTTGATCATCTTGATGATGCGCGGTAACTAACACCTCATCTTGTTGAAGTCTCTGTGAAAACATTTGATAGCGCGCTTCTCTAGCCACAGCCTCCACACTCTTTCCTTTTGGAACAATCAGGTTCAAACTCGCTATTTCACAATTAACGTCTAAACTACTACAGATGTTCAAACAATGTTGCGACCATGGCTTGGCTGCTTCTTGCAAACCATGATCAATATAAATGGCGCGTATTTGTAACGTTTGGGAGGAATTTATTGCCACTAATGCATGCAATAAAACATGAGAGTCTAACCCTCCACTGTAGGCAACTAACAATTTTTTTGCAGTGGTTAAGGAATTTAATTTGTTTAATAGATCAAGTGAAATAGACATTTTGTTATGGTAAATCTATTCAAGCACTCTAATCAAGCAACTGTTTTACTTGAAATTGTCAGTATGGAGTTAGATAATCCGACGCTGAAAAAATTCTCCACCACACATTACACTTAAACATGGACATTTTAATGCGTATATTCAAGGGCTTACCTATACTTATTTCTATTATCTCTGCTGTCTGTATTGGTGTTTTTTTATTTCTCTTATCCCAACCAGACCCCATTCCTACCCCTACCAAGTCAGAATTAAAGACATTACCTAAAACCCATAGCGATGAAATTTTAGGCATCAACACCAATGAGGTTCGTGAAGATACCTCAAGTATTCCCTTTATTGATTTATTTAAAGCATCCATACCTTTTGATCAAACCTATCCTTGGCTCAGTAAAAAAGAAGTGGAGTATGATAAAAATGGCTGGGCTAAAAACTTGCATGGTGGTGTTGCGGGAACTAAATTTTTAAATCGCCTTCCTGCGGGTACTGTTCCTGATGGTTTTTATACTGTTCTTTACGAAGGACAAGGTAAAATTCACTATGGTAATGATGCGTCTATTGTCGTGCGTCGCCCTGGTAAAGATATTATTGAGATCAAGGCGGGCAAAGATAATATTCTAAATGCTTCTTTAGTTATTCAAAAATCTGACCCTAAAAACTATATTCGCAATATCCGTGTATTGATGGCGGGCGGTATTTGTGCAGATAAGCCGCATCAGCATGTTGAAAGTGAAAAAAACTGTTCTGGAAACAATTATTTATCCTTTGAAACGCATTATAAAACCATTATTTTTAATCCTTATTACCTAGATTTTATGCGCCACTTTAAAGTAGTGCGCTTTATGAACATGTCGGGGATGACACGTAACCCGATTGAACACTGGAAAGATCGCAACACATTAGAGAAAGCAACGTGGGGTGGCAAGCCAAAATCCCGTGGTGCGCCGATTGAGATCATGGTGGAGCTGGCTAATCGCCTTAACGCCAACCCTTGGTTTTCACTTCCTTATAAAGCAAATGATGATTACATTCGCCAATTTTCACGCTATGTTAATAAACATTTAAAGCCCCACCTTAAAGTCTATGCCGAATACAGCAATGAAACATGGAACCCTATTTTTGTGCATCATAAATATGCGATTGAAATGGGGCAAAAGTTAAATCTTGATGCGGATGAAAACAAAGCAGGGCAAAAATATTATTCTAGGCGCAGTATTGAAAGCTTTAAAATCTGGGAGCAAGAGTTTAATGGCACAGAGCGCCTCATTCGCACCATGGGTGCATGGTCAAGTAATCCACGCTTATCTAGCTTACTCCTCTCCTATCATGATGCGTATAAACAAACCGATGCGCTAGCAATTGCACCTTACTTCACCACCACGCTAAAAAAAATGCGTCAGGCTGAAAATACCGATGATATTTTTGCAACACTAACTAATAAATACAATAAAAAAGGCGTTGCTGCCAGCATTCAACAAATGCGCGTACAACAAAAAGTAGCGGATGCTTTTGGTGTTGATTTAGTTGCCTATGAAGGTGGACAACATTTGGTAGACTGGGATACTAGGCGGGTTGATGAAAACCCAAATCCACTCCTTTATGAAGCTAATCGTGATCCTCGTATGGGCGAACTTTACCTAGAATATCTACATGAGTGGGATAAAGCAGGTGGTAAGGTATTTGTACTGTTCAGCGCACCGAGAATCTATAGCTGGTATGGAAGCTGGGGATTAAAAGAACATATCGCACAACCCCGTAATAAAGCGCCCAAGTTTGATGCCGCATTGACCTATTTAGAGCAAATACGCAAAACACGCCATCTCTCTAGCCAGCAACTATCCCTTGGTAAGAACCAAGAAATTTCTATTCCTGCTTCCAGTGATATAAAAGATATTTGGAGCATGGATACTTACTGGAAGATTAATCCAGCAGAGGACAAGACCGTTCCTAACGCACTGATAAAAAAGTCACAACTTGAAATTAAAGAAGACTTATCTGCAAAATGGCAAGCACATTGGGATAATCATAATCTTTATATGACACTTGCGGTTAAAGACGACAAGATACAAACAGGTGACTCCGTTCATTTTGATATAACCACGGATAAACTTTATCAGTTTAAATACACGCCACTGGGTAGAGCTAGGAATACTTCACTGTGTACACTAGTTGATGGTGGATATTTGCTAACTACCTCAATTCCTTGGAGTAGCCTTAACTTTAATCCTAAAAAACAATCCAAATTACGCCTACGTTTACACTTAACAGATGAGGATATAGGGGCAGAAACGACGGTGCTAGTCTGGCCAGTGAGTAAAGGAAAGGATAAGCAAGACCCTGTTATGAGCCTTGCGCAATAGATTAAAATAGGAGTGAAATTTTAGTTTTTCAGTGTAATATCTAAAAATATCGCACGAAAATCTAGATAACTATTTCACTCAATATTTCCATCCAAACACTATGAAACCACTAATAACGCTATTTTTCCCCGCCGCAAACACCACCTCATTAAGTGAAAAGCTAATCTCAGGACTAGCTGCTTTTTCAGCCATTTTACTCGTTATGCTGATTAGCCAAATATTTATCCCTAGCCAAGATTTACCCTTAGTCGTGGCATCATTTGGTGCATCAGCGGTATTACTCTTTGCGGTTCCGTTAGGTCCATTATCTCAACCTTGGTCATTAGTTGGCGGGCATCTTATCTCTGCTTTTATTGGCATTACAGTAGCTAAACTTATCCCTGATATTGCCATTGCTTCTGCGCTTGCCGTTGGTTTGTCTATTTCGATTATGTATATCAGCGCATGCCTGCATCCACCAGGGGCGGCTACTGCATTGAGCGCGGTAGTCGGTGGCTCTACGGTACTGGAAATAGGCTATGAGTTTATGCTTTTCCCTGTTGCATTGAATATTTTAGTGATGCTTATTTTTGCTTTAGTGATTAATAATTTGATGCCAAGACGCTATTACCCCAATACACTGAAAGCTTACCAAAATAGAAACAAACCTGAGCAAATTACGGAAGAACAAGCAACACTAAGCGTTAGTCGTGAAGATATTAAATATGCTCTCAAAGAAATAGATGCTTATATCGATGTATCTGATGAAAACTTAAATACTATTTTCAACCTCTCTGCGACTCGTGCTCGACGTAAACGAATGGGAGAAATATATGTTAACGATATTATGCAAAGCGATGTCATAACCGCCGAGTATGGTGATACGCTAGAAAACATCTGGATGTTAATGGCAAAGCATAAAATACGTAGTATTCCTATTATAGATAAATTAAACCGTATACAAGGCATTATCACCATTGCAGATTTTTTAAATCAGGTAAAAGCACCCACAGCTGACCCCTTAAAAGAACGCTTAGAATATTTTCTGCAAAAGACAGAGCGTATCAGTACAGATAAACCTGAGTATGCAGGGCATCTTATGCAGACTAATCTTGTCACCATACACCCCGATCAACATATTCTAGATTTGTTTCCAATTTTCTACACCTCAGGAATCCATCACCTGCCTGTTGTTGATCATGACAAACAACTAGTAGGGATAATCACACCAAAAAATTTAATGCTTGCGCTACATGCTGATTTACAGACTTGATGCATTCTAGTGAGGACTGCTCATTTGTAAGTTGAATCAGCTTGTCGAGCATCGCAAGATAACGTCAACCGATATTTTTGCATTATCAAATAATATTTTATTATGACGTAATTTCAAGCAACCCTTTCCTTTGATATAAATCATTGAGAAATCAGGGGCACTATACGATAGTCCAGCCAAACTATACTATCTAAAATCCTTAATAACAGGCTTGGGCAAATGATAAACCTTGAAACACCCTACCCGCATAAAACAGCATTCTTACAACTTGGCTTTCGCCCTTTTTTCGCTTCTGCAATGATGATTGGCGTATTGGGAATGTTGGCGTGGATGGTTCTATATTTTACAGGCTGGACACTGCCTGCAATGCAGTATCCAACCATCCAGTGGCATGCGCATGAAATGGTATTTGGCTATGGAACAGCACTAGCGGCTGGCTTCTTACTAACCGCAATCCGCAACTGGACAGGGCTACAAACAGTCCAAAACAAACCATTGTTAATTCTGTTTTTACTGTGGGTAACAGCCCGCATTTTGCCTTTTGTACTACCCAACTCCATGCTATGGCTATTGGCAATTATTGACCTGAGTTTTAATTTATTTCTTGCTATCGCAACTACTCTGCCTATTTATAAAGCTCGCCAATGGAATAACAGTGCCTTTCCAGGAAAAATGATTTTATTGCTCATCGCCAATGCATTATTTTATCTAGGATTATTAGGAATTTGGCCAATGGCATTGCATATTGGTTTATACGCTGGCTTTTATGTCATTGTCGCCTTGATCTTCACTTTGGGACGACGCGTCATTCCCTTCTTTATCCAAAATGGCGTGGATTATGAATTCACCGCTAAAAATTGGAAATGGTTGGATATTTCTAATTTATTTGTATTCTTATTTTTCGCTATCGCCGATATAGCCGATGACTATTACTCCATCCCTTATCTTACTGCGCTATTAGCCACTATTTTGCTGGTTCTTAATGGAATTCGACTTTATGGGTGGTATACGCATGGCATCTGGCAAAAAACCTTATTATGGAGTCTCTATATTGGTTATGCATGGTTAGTCTTTGGCTTCCTGTTAAAAGCATTAATGGCATTTTTACCAATCTCACCCTTTTTAGCCATACACGCCTTTGCCTATGGCGGTGTTGGGTTGATTACCATCGGTATGATGGCGCGTGTTTCGCTGGGTCATACAGGGCGCAATGTATCTGAACCACCTAAAATATTAGTCTGGGTTTATAGTTTATTAGCCATTGGTGCCGTTGTTCGAGTTATCTTTCCACTATTTAATACTAGCCTGTATCAATGGTGGATTGGAATTGCACAAGGTTTATGGGTTGTAGCATTTGCTATTTTATTGTTTACCTATTTGCCTATGTTTATTAAACCGCGTATTGATAAACGACCTGGATAGTAATAATGAAAAGAATAGAACAGCTACGCCCTTTGTCAATGGAGCACCATTTATCGTTAGTGTTGGCAAATAAGGCGATTAAAACAGCAAAAAGTAATGATAAAGCAAAAATCGAAGTGCTGTGCAAACAAATTGCACAGGAGTTTGATATTCGTTGGGAGGCACATTTTATAAAAGAAGAACTATCACTATTCGCTATTTTTGAAAATAAATATCGCGCAAAATTAATTGCAGATGCACACAAGGATGCGGAACTTACAGCCTTTTTAAGAGAACAGCATAACCAAATGCGCACCATGTCAGCCGATATGAGCGATGGGCGCACGGATCAATTAGAAGATTTTGGGATATTACTAAGGGATCATACACGCTTGGAAGAGCGGCGATTATTTCCGCTGATTTCAGAATTATTTAATGCTGAAGAGTTGCATAGGGTAGCGATTAGTACTGCACATGATGCTTAGAAACATATTCCATGCACGTCACTTAGAAAATTAAGCAACTCCAATATAAAGCTGCACAAGCAGTAAATATATAATCAAAAATATTCATCTCGCAAAGACGAAAAAAACACCTTTGCGCGCTCTGCGTCTTTGCGAGAGATATGTTTTGTCCTGCTTATAAGTTTATAGCTATAAGCTAAACTTTATTTCTTCTCTGCCAAAACATCCCACCAGCGACCGTTGCTGCAAGCATTAGCGCCATCACAATAGCACCTGTTAGGGTGATTTTCATATAATCTAATGCCAAACCCATGCTACCTGCTGCGGTAATTACTCCTACAATTAGCGTATGCAATAACACCTTATTTTTGGCTATCATTGCTGTAATATAACCACCAACAAACATCACTAATAAAAAGGCAGGAATGGCAATGAGATATCTAAATATACTAGGGTCAATCTCATTTAAAAAAGGATAGTCTTTAGACAACATTTTATAAGATACCATTGTGAGCAAAGCAACTAGCTGCAATACAAGAAAGGTGATAATAATAAAGGCACTGCCTGTGATGACTGATAATATGCTTTTCATAAATTCCATTTAGGTTGTGAAGATCTGATTACGTATTAAAACAAAGACAGAGAACTTCGCTCATTGTCTTATGACAAGATATTACTAAATAATCACCACATTAAATCATCAGGAATTTGATAATCAGCATAAGGATCATCCCCATCCTGATCAGAATCAGCTTTCATTGGATCATTTAACAGGACTATAGAGCTACTATCTCGCTCATTAATTTTATTCGCCGCTTCCATAGGGATTAGATGATAGGTTTGCTCCAGCTTAGCAATCGCTATGCGACCACGGCTAATCAAATCATGATTTTTCGCTGAGACATAAAGGGTTTTTATTTTATTATCATCCGTAAAATTATAAGCCTGCCCCTGATCGCCTTTAGCTTCTTCAATACTATTCATTTCAATAATCTGGCGAATTTGCGCGGCAATGGCTTTTTGATCTGCTTGTTGATTATACTCAGTATTAGATTGTTGGCTTTTACGCAACTGCGTCTGACGTGCTTTTTCTGCCAGATCTGCTGCTTCATTTTTTAATACTATGTTTTCTTTACGACTTTTATTTACCGCCTTTTTTTTAGCAGAGTTAATTTTACGCACTTTTTGTTTATTGCTAAAACCAGCACCGAGTAATTGATCTTGGAGTGAGTTTGCCATACTAAATACCTTATCTATGATGTATCTGTATTATAGAGGATTTAATCTGCACAAACAGGTGCTATAGAAAGGAATTGTATTGGAAAAGGAATATCTATGATGATTTTTTTTGATAGCCTACTAGAAAGTATATGGCTGGGGATAAAAGGGGAGGAGTAATGGGTTCAGCTTGAGAGCCTCGCTGTCATCCATCTGTAGCCTAAGCTTACTAAACTTGATTTTAAGGCAGTTCTTGGAAATTAAATTTTCTGACTATCGAAGATTTTAAAAGACGCTCAAAGAGCTGAATTACTCTTTGAGCCGGTGAAGAAACCGAATGATTAAGGACTTTAAATATTTCTTTAGAGCTTCTTAAGACTCTGCACGCACCTCAACCGTAATGACATCATTATAAGCATCATCAGGCACATTTGGATTATGTCCAAAAACCTTCATTTTTAAATCTGCTCTACTACAATCAACCACCTTTTCTTTATCATTATTAGAAGTAAACTTTGTATCCATAAGCGCTACACCTGATTTATGTTCAACCATATAATATAAAGCATAAGCTGCTAAAGTAGTTTTCTTACCCTTTTTATTCAGTTTTTTTACGCCTTGTAACTTAAAATTATTCATCGTACTTACTTTGGCATAACATGTTTTTGCTGTTGACGCTACCTCCATAGAGCCAATAGCCAGCTCTTCACCCGTTTTAGTAATATCTTCTAATTTATCGACATGAATATCAATAATCTCTCTTTGTGGAGGATCAATAGTAATCTCTGATTCTTTTTTTACTCTAACATCAAATGTTTGCTTAAACATTTGTACTTTATGTAGATGCAAAGGAGAGGTTACTTCTGAATCAGTATGACTAGCAGAAAAACTTGTAGATACAAAAAAAAGGGAAACGATTGAAATTGCTAAAGGAATTTTTTTCATCATTATTTTCCTATTTATAACGTCCAACTGAGCCTATAAAATCGCTACAGGCTCAGATTTTAGATAGGAGCATTCCATAAATAAATATTATGAAAAATGCCGTTTCTTTCTAAAAATTTGAAAATTATGACTCAGCAGTGACTTTTACAGTAATAACATCGGTATAAATATCAGAAGGTGCATTTTCATTGTATTTAAAGAAATGCATTGCTAGATCAGCCGTATTACAACCAACCTTTTGTATTTCGTCTTGATTAGATGAAAATTTTGCATACGTATTTTGAGGTAATATATCTCCTGTTGATGTTGTTGTCATATTATTAACTTTATAGACTAAACCATAGACAGCTAATATCGGACTTACGCCATTTTCTGAACTTCCGAGAATACCTTTTAATTTAAAATCATTTGCAGTACTAACTTTGGCATAACAATTATTAGACGTTGTCTTAACTCTCATAGAGCCAATAGGAAGATTTTCACCACTTTCCATTAATCCTTCTAATTTTTCTGTACTAATCTCAATCATTTCATGTGCAGGTGGATCAATAACAATATTTGGCTCTTTAATAACAGCAACATCAAAATTTTGTGTAAATATTTGCGTTAGATTTGCAGGTGGCATTGGAGGCATTATTTCATCAGAAGAAGTTACTGCAAAACTTGAAGAAGCGGCAAATAAAGAAACCATAGTAAGAGCTAAAGGGAGTTTTTTCATGATTTTTTCCTATTTATAATTTTAATAATTAGACGGGGTATTGAATATTTTTATAAAATATTATTTATTAAAGGTAAAATAAATTAATAGCAGTTTAAAGACACATTAAAACTACTATTTATAAAAACTTATGATTCTGCACGTACTTCAACATGAATTACATCATTATAAATACCATTTTGAAGTGGCATAACACTTTCCATTCTAGAAAGACGCATTTTTAAATCACCCGTATTACAACCCACTGTTTTTTCCATATCGTTATAACCACCATAAGGATCAGCACCAAATTTTGTAACCATTGAGCTACCTGTTGTATTTGCTGCAATATAATCTATTGTATAAGGTAAACTCTCTCCTGCTGTCATACTTTGCAATCTAAAATTATTATCTGTCATAATTCTAGCTGCACAATGATTTGCCGTTGTTTCAATATTCATAGAACCAATCAAAACACCATCACTATTCATCGCCTGACTTAAATCATTCATATCAAGATTAACAATTTCACGCTGTAATGCCATCACATCGACGCTAGAAGGAATATTAAGTGATACTTCAAAATCTTGATTGTATACTTGAGCAAAACTATTAGATGCGATGAAAAGAGAAAGTGCTGCCATTGCTAAGGGGAGTTTTTTCATAAACTATTTTTCCTAATTTATTATTTTATATATATTAGATAGAAACTGAATTATCGACACTATTGTTGTAACTCAGCTAGTTTGTTCTGAACGCTGGGGGGCGACCAGATGAGTTAATAATACCCAACTATTATCGCTTTGTCATTACCACTAGTCTAGTTATCCATTTTTATATGAACTTTCCCGATATTGTGTATCTTTCCGATTTTATTAGGAATATTCAGTATTTGTTCAGTCTTATTTTTACTATCAAATAATAGCAATTGATATTTTCCTGGTGGTACGGATACTAAACGAATACGCCCTGTACGATTGGTAAAAAAGGAAATCGGTTTCTTTTTTAAATCAATTGCATTTAATTCACCGCCTTTTAATGATAATGGATTACCTGCACTATCTAATAAGGT
>JAGLBQ010000189.1 GCA_023146675.1 Cocleimonas sp.
TCTAAATCACTCCCTAAAGGAAGGGCTGTACTGTCTATATTAACATTATTATAATAATACGAAGAGACATTAATAACCGCAGGTAGATTGGGTTGAATCAGACTATGATAACGATCAGGTAACTCCTTTCCTTCTAAACGCGTGAATCCTACTGAACCTTTATTCACCGCAATCTTTTTGCTTTGATTTTTAGGCCCTTTAACAATAGCAAAACTATCACGAATCGGTTTACTGACAGCAAATTGCCCGTCAGCAAAGGAAAGAGCTGTTTTAGCTCTTACATTAGTACGTGCTTGATATTTTTCTGAACCTTGCTTGGTTTTGGTAATGCTTTGAGAAAGCCCTACTTCTGCAATATCACCACGATAACTGATATTTGCATTCAGAGTATGACTGTGTTTTCCTGAATAACTACTTGCCGATAAACCAACGCTATCAGTACCTGTATTACCTTTAGGTGCAATAAAAAAACTATTAATTAAACGCTCATCCATACTATCGTAAGAACTGGATACCGTTTTATAACGGTCTTTTTTCTTATTTTTAGCAAGGGGAAGATTCAGACGAACATTAAAAGATTTATCTTTTTGTTTATTATTTTGATAGCGGACTTGTGCTGAAACGGTTCCCCCTTTTTTAAGTGATTTACTCACCCCAATATTCGCTGAATAATGAATATCATCATTTTTATAAGAGGTTTCTCGCTGCACGCTGGCATTAGCACTAATACTTTTTGCTAATTTTTTACTGACATTAGCAGCAACACGACTCTGTGTTCCTTCGGTATCTTGTGAATACAACTGCTGCTTTTCTTTTGAGTAATTCAATGCGGCAAATTCTTTAGCAAAAATATCCCCTGATACTGAAAAATTAACATCACTTTTCCCTTCTGAAGGGACATATTGATAATCAAAGCCTGCGGCATAGCTTTGCTTATTAGATGAGGTTCTAAGCTGACTCACCCGCCCACTAATATTCCCCATAGACGTTGGCATTAATGCATTGACACCCACTTGAATATTTTTACCATCAGTGATAAAGCTTGCATCAGCCGTTAATTGATCTGTCAGCCCTGTTTTATAATGCCCACTGACTAAAACAGTTGATGCATCATATTGATAGCCCTTACTTGAATGTTGGGCAGGAATTCCCATCTCTAGTGCGTAATTCGCCTCTCCTGATTTTAATAAACTGCGATCTTGTAATAAGATGAATTTTTTCTCTGTGGTTTTACCTGTTTTGTCAGTGATCAATAATCGCACCTTATTGACGCCTGATCTCAAACGTAAATCTGTTAAATTATACTCACCCGCATCCAGCTTCTTTTTATCCTTTAAAAAGCCATTTATATAAATTTTCACCTCACTATCGCGCTCAACAGTGAATAAATGCTCTGCAACAGGTTTACCTTTTTTGTACGGATTGAGACCTGTCTTTTTTTCAATACGTAATCCCGCAATACGCATTCCTTGCTGATAATTACGTGACTCCGTATTCACATCTCCCACCGTATAACGATGCAAAGCTGAGGTATCATCGACCACCAAACGGGTTGATTCCCGTGACCATTGTTGTTCACGATCATTACGCCATGTATTATTATTTTCTAACACAACGCCTTTAATATTGACTACCGAATTAGCCTGTAAACGCTGTTTGCTATTACCTGATGATGCATCATAATCAAAGACAGCATCAAGATTAGTATAGCCACTCACCGTTGCAGCTTGCGCTAACTCATCCTCAGCAGGATACTGTTTTTTCTTACGCGCCCGCCCAATAGTAACATCAATGGGAATACGCATTTTAATCGGTATTAGCAATTTTAAACTTAGACTGGCTTGATCAAATTTGGTCGTAATAGCTACTTTTTTTAGATAGGCAATAGAAGTACGTGTTTGATTACTCAAATCTGCTATCAATGGCTCTAAATATTTAGGTTTTAACGTTGTTTTTAACGCCGCTAAGAAAGGTCGAGTTTCAATATGGGTAATTTTTTTACGATCTTCGCTAAAAATTTTCAACTTGAGCATTTCACGCTTACCAAGCTGCAAAGTAACAATCAACTGAGAAGGAAGCTTACGCTTAGCACCAAATGCCTTTTCATAAAAAGACTGCATTGCCGCATCACTGTCTTTAGCGTTCGCCCAAAGATAAACAGCAGGAAATAACATCAGACAAACTAAAATTAATTTAATAAGGGAATTCATAGAATACTATCGGTTTATTATTATTTTTTATGAAGAACACATTGTGTGGATTAATTTTTTTGCTTCCCCAAGCAAGATTTTTTAATTTTATCAATACCTTCCCAAGCATAACTTGCATGGGGCAGATAAACGATAGTTCATCCAGAAAAATCAACTATTTTAGGGTGGATGAGTTGAATTGGCCCATCCTATTTTTTGGATTTGGCGAAGGTATTATTTATAGAATGGACTTTGTTCATATTGTTGCAATATCACAACTCATGAGGCAGAAAGCAATAAATAGAACTCAACTAAATTTAAGATAAGTTATCGGGTTAGATTAGTTCGCAACGCTCAATAATCTAACCCAACTTACAACTTTTTTAATTAACACTTAACTGAGCAGCCCAATTTTCATCAATGGTTGCACCTGCTGGATAAGCAATAGAAAAATTACGCTGAGAACCTGCAAGAATGTTTTTTCCTGCAATCTCTGCAACCTGCTTGCCACTTAACTGAACGCTTTGTCCTTGACTGGATAAATCAATTTTTAAATTATCCAACAATGCATGTTTTGTTCCTGAGTTTTGTACAGAAAAAACTAATTTATTACCTGAACGACGTAAATTATTCATAGATAATTTAGGCTCTACACCTTTAGGTGCAATATAAATTGACCCCACAACCGTCATCACCATTTGTACCCCTGAACTCTTACCTTTACTTAAATTAACAGGTACTTGCTCAGCAATAAAACGATAGGCTAATTCCTTAGTAGGGTTCTGTTCACCTAACCATTGCACACGTACTTTTTGTGTTTTATTTGGCGCAATAACCGCTTGTGGTGGATAAATCATAAAAGCATCATCCGCTGCTGTTTGCGTCTCAGTACCATCTGCTTTTTGCTCACGTGTTGTGGTAGAAAACTGAACTGCAATTGGCTTATCACCTGTATTAGTGACACGAAAAACATGCTCTGCACCCGCTCCTGCTGGAGATAAAGTAGCAAATAATGGTTTTAATCCAAAAGCAGATAGGGTTGGAGAAAGAAAACTAAGCATCAGAAAAATAATAAGAGAAGTGATTTTAATCATTGATTTTTGCACCTTATTTTAATTATAAAAAAGAGTACTTGATCATATGACACAGTATAAATAACTGGCAATTAAATAACGATAAGAGGCTCACGCTATATTGTGCTGTAGAATCACATGATTTCATGTATTCTTGATCTCTACTAAGTTTTTTATAAGCCAAATCAAACAAACCATGATAACCCCTGAATCATTTAGTCGAACTATTGCAGATCCAACACGTTTACGCATCCTTATGTTACTACTTAAGGAGGAAGAGCTATGTGTATGTCATTTAACTGATATATTGCAAATGGTGCAGCCCAAAATATCCAGACACCTAGCGGTACTCCGTGAAAATAAATTACTACTAGATCGTCGTAGTGGATTATGGATATATTATCGTTTGCACCCTGACTCTCCTATTTGGTGCTACAAAACATTACAATCATTATCAACAGGGTGCATTAATATTGAACCCTATATCAATGACCAAAAACGACTGGTAAATTTGGATAGCTACTCTGAATCAAAGAAAATGCCAAACTTAGCGCAATAAAAGTATTTATAGACTGCTTATCTACAATATCCAAGCTAGGACATGGATGTTTAGGTGCATTTTTTAAAATCTGTTGCCATTATTCAAGAGCTTTCGTGATGACTCTATACAGATGACAATATATCCAACTGCGAAGCATTAGTAATCATTGGGTTATTAGCCAAGCAACAAACTATCATCACTCAATATCTCGCCCTGCTGATTCTGTTTAAATAACTCCAATAGATCAACAATGGTGAGACCCTTGCGCTCATCACCTGATACATCAAAAATAATCTTTCCTTCATGCAACATAATTGTACGTGTACCGACGTACAGTGCTTGTTGCATACTGTGAGTGACCATTAAAGCTGTTAGTTTATTTTCATCAATAATCTGGCAGGTAAGGTCTAATACAAAGGCAGCTGTTTTGGGATCAAGTGCAGCCGTGTGTTCATCTAGTAACAATATTTTTGCAGGTTGTAGCGCTGACATTAATAGACTAATGGCTTGACGTTGACCGCCTGAAAGCAAGCCCATTTTATCTTTAAGGCGATTTTCTAACCCTAATCCCAAGCGTTCTAATTCTTTAGCAAAAATTTGTCTATTTTTAGATCTAAGTGCGGATCCAAAGCCTAATGATTTACCACGATGCCATGCTAGCGCCATATTTTCTTCTATGGTCAAATTTTCACAGCTTCCTGCTAATGGGTCTTGGAATACCCGTGCGATTAACTTAGCTCTCTTTGCAGTTGGTCGATTAGTCACATCATCATCTCCAATGAGCACTTTGCCACTAGAGGGAATGACTTCACCACTTAACGTATTTAATAATGTCGATTTTCCCGAGCCATTACTACCAATAACCGTCACAAATTCGCCTTGATTAATGGTTAAATCAATACCTCTCACAGCACATGTTTCAAGCGGTGTGCCTGCTCCGAACGTGACATGAATATCTTGTAGTGAAATCATATTATGCCCCTTTTCCAAAGCGTGAACTAAGATTAGCTTTAAATTTTGGTGCAACAATGGCAAGGGTGACTAAAATTGCGGTAACCAGATTAAGATCCTGCGCTTTTAAACCAATAAAATCTGCATTTAAAGCAAAGGCAATGGCGAAACGATAAAGAATTGATCCAACTATACAGGCGAGTAGTGCTAATAGCATTGTCTTGGGGGTGATAATCGCCTCGCCCCCAATAACCGATGCCAAACCAATAACAATGACGCCAACGCCCATCGTAATATCAGCACTGCCTTGGCTTTGTGCAAATAAACTTCCCGCCAGCGCAACCAAACCGTTTGAAACCGCCATTCCCAGCATAATCATCCAGTCGGTACTAATACCCTGTGAACGTGCCATGCGCGCATTTGCTCCTGTGGCTCGCATGGCAAGCCCCAAGCGGGAATTTAGAAACTTCAGCAATAAAATATAGGCAACAAGAATGACAACTGAAAACACCAGCGGCGTGGCTACATAATAAGGTATTCCCCATGATTCTGTTGGTGTTAGCACGGTTGTCTCACCAAGCAAAGCCACATTTGGCTTTCCCATAATTCTGAGATTAATCGAATACAGCGCAATCATGGTTAAAATAGATGCCAGCAGATTCAGAATACCGAGCTTGGTATTTAAAAAAGCAGTTATCATTCCTGCCATCATACCTGCAATAAAAGCAACCAATGTTGCCAACCAAGGATTTACACCAGACACAATCATAATAGCGCAAACCGCAGCACCTAACGGAAAGCTACCATCGACTGTTAAATCGGGAAACTCTAGAATCCGAAAAGAAAGGAATACGCCAAAAGCGACTAGCGCAAAAACTAGACCGCTTTCCAATGCGCCAAGCGCAGCAATGGTTGACATTTATTGCTTCTTTTCTTTTTCAGCCGCTTCACGTTCCGCTTTAGTCATGGTTTTAACCACTTTCTTCGCCGACTTAATTAATGCATCAGAGAGTGTTACCCCCATTAATTTAGCTGACTCAGGGTTGACATACAGCTCTGTTTTAGAAACACCTTGAGGCGAAATATCACCCGCTTTTTTGCCCTTTAGAATATCAACCACCATTTTTCCTGTTTGACGACCTAAATCATAATAATTAAAGCCTTGAGCTGCGATAGTACCTCGTTTTACCGACCCTGTATCCGCTGAAATAACAGGTATTTTAGCTTCTATGGCAACCTTAATAACAGCCTCTAAAGCAGATGCTACTGTATTATCAGTCGGCACATAAATGACATCAACTTTACCAACAAAAGAACGTGTTGCCGCTAAGACATCTGATGATTTTGGTGATCCTGCTTCAACTACTTCCATGCCATGATCTGGCGCATATTTCTTAACTAATTCAACTAAAGTTGCCGAATTTGCCTCTCCTGGATTAAAAATTACACCCACTTTTTTAGCGTTAGGAACAATGGTTTTAATTAGTTTCATATGGCTATCAATGGGTGATAGATCAGAAACCCCCGTAATATTGCCACCATTGGCTTTATCCATAGACTTAACCAATTTAGCATCAACAGGATCTGTTACCGCTGAAAACACCTGCTGAATATTACGTGCGGAGGATGCCAGTGCCTGTGCTGATGGCGTTGAAATGCCAACCACCACATCAGGTGCTTCACCTGCAAATTTCTTGGCTATTTGTGCTGCGGTAGCAGGTGCGCCTTGTGCGCTTTCATAAGACCATTTCAAATTTCTACCTGCAATAAAGCCCTGCTCTGCAAGCTCATCTTTAACCCCTTTGCGACAAGCATCAAGCGCAGGATGCTCAACAATCTGGGTGATTGCTACGTGTTTATCTGCCGCTTGCGTTACTTGGGTAAGGGTGGGTAGCAGAACAGCAGAGGAGACTAAAAGGCTTAGTAATGAACGTCTAGTTAACTTCATGGGTATTCCTTTCTTTGATTGGATAAAGAGTATTTAGAATAGCGCAAAAAATATTTATGATAAACCATTCAAATCAAAATATAAGGTGACAAAATACCAATCACTAATTCAAATTAAACGATAAATTCACAAGGCATTTCGATAATCCACGGGAATATAAAATATTATTTGGTAGTGTGCTTTGCTCATATTAGCGCATATACTCCTTCGACTTAATCTGTATTAAAGAATGAATTATGAATCGAAGTACACAAAAAATTCAAGGTGTTAAGCATCGCGGTGCCGCAAAGGTTGCGCGTATTCCTATTAAGGTTGTTCCTAGCACTGAGATTAAGCGCAAACCTGCATGGATTCGCGCTAAAGCACCAACGACACCTGAGGTGAAACAGTTACGCAAGATTCTACGTGAGCAAAAACTGGTGACCGTTTGTGAGGAGGCTGCCTGTCCTAATCTTGGTGAATGTTTTACCAAAGGAACGGCTACTTTTATGATTATGGGTGATATATGCACACGCCGTTGCCCTTTTTGTGATGTCGGGCATGGTCGCCCTAATCCTTTGGATGCTAATGAGCCACAGAGTTTAGCGGAAACTATTCAGGCTATGAAGCTAAAATATGTTGTGATTACCTCTGTTGACCGTGATGATTTACGTGATGGCGGTGCGGGGCATTTTGTTGATTGTATTAGTAAAGTACGCGAGTTTAACCCTGATATTCGCATTGAGATACTGACGCCTGATTTTAGAGGGCGTATGGATATTGCGCTTGAAATAATGAGCAAATCACCACCTGATGTTTTTAATCACAACCTAGAAACAGTGCCGCGCCTGTATAAAAAAGCGCGTCCTGGTGCTGATTATCAATGGTCACTAGATCTGATTAAGCGTTTTAAATCTATGTATGCCGAACTGCCCACTAAATCTGGTTTAATGCTGGGTCTAGGCGAGGATTTACAAGAGGTTGAGGCAGTAATGCAAGATTTACGCGATCATGATTGCGATATGTTGACATTAGGTCAATATTTGCAACCAAGTCTTGATCATCTTGCAGTAGAACGCTTTGTTACACCTGATGAATTTAAGCAACTGGAGCGGCTAGGATATGAGCTGGGGTTTACCCATGTTGCCAGCGGACCAATGGTGCGCTCATCTTATTATGCAGATGAACAAGCGGGATATTAGATTAAGCTTAGGGATAATGATGAAATAGTCTTTAGCTACTGACTCACGCTACATTAAGTTTTATCTATACGCCAATCAATTATAGTTATTAAAAAGATAGAAAAATAAAAATAGATGTTTAGTATTCTTTTATTCATATCTTTATAGGCAAAAAAAGGTTTGAATTATCAATCTAGACACATGATTATCCTTGTTTAATTGCTAAATCGGATGATGTTAACAATTACTTTAGCAACCACTAAAGAGTATTTATAGTGGGTGTAATTGAATAAATTTAGATAAATGGGCTTAACAACTACTCCACATTGTATTAGTATAAATACCAAGAGCGGACACTGGGTTGTTTGTTGGTTAGGCGGGAAATCCCTTGAGCCTAATTAAGAACCTAGGGGTCTGGCGAATGTTTTGTGTGCATGACCGCTACGGTGGTAAGCCTAATGAATATTACGACGACACCCACTTGAACCTTGCTGGTTCAAGGTCAATGCCTCACTAACGGCAATTTGGTTTCGCTCTATTTTTTCTTTTTACTTCAAGCTCTTGAAGTAGTTTAAACCTCTTATTAAAACTCACACCAGCGCGGAATTTTTCGCACCATTGAGCTTGAATCAATCGCCCTACTCCATTCTATTACAGCGGCACTTTTATCAGGTTGCTCATCATAATCGAGCCAAAATATTTCACGCACTGCTTTTTGTTCTGTATAGCGTGCATCATAACCAAGAAAGCGAATATATTCAGAATGGCGACGGGCTTTATTCAAATCATCAAAGAAGCCAAAGGAAATGGCATTTTTATAAGGACCTGATTCGATGAGATGATAATCTTTTACGTCATTTTTCTTAATATCATCAATAATTTTCAGCGACTCTTGACGCGTTCTTTGTGCTATCAGATAAACTAAATAATTTAGGGTATCCTTTGTTTTCTGACGACGAATTTTAACCGCCAAACCAAAATCATTAAGTTGTGTTGCCACTAACTGCATTGCTTTTTTACTATTATAAGGACCAACCGTATAGCAACGTGTGCTTAGCGCTAATGATGTTTTGTGTTCTGACTCTTTGTCTTTAATCAATTCTATCGCAGGAATACCTTGTTTAATCGCCGCAGGAGGTGTGTAAGTCGCATCCCCAAATATAAATTCAACCGTAAAATAGACAATATTTGCCAATAACAACAGCATCATTAATAAGCGCATCATGCTTGCTGTTCATTCTTAATATTGGCAATTACCTGCAATCCTTGCATCAGCCAATCATCTTCCCTTTGCACGGAGTCAGAAAGATACTGATGTATTATCTCCGCATCACCGCCACAGATTATGATTTGCACAGGACTCATGGTTTGTTTCCCTTTTAAGTGGTTTATTTTTAGCAATTTTCCTTTCATACGAGAAGATATACCATTTATCGCCTCAACTAAACCAAAAAGACTACCACTGGTTAATGCATCAGCCGTATTATGTGCAAATAATGATACTTTTTTTGTCTTTTCTGATGTTAGTAGCACTGTGTTTTTAATTAATTGATCAGAAAATTGTTGTAAGCCAGGCAAAATTAAACCACCAAGATGCTCACCCTCTGCGGTAATAGCATCAATTGTCACCGCTGTCCCACAACTAATCGTAATACAATGCATATCAGGTCTAAGATGATGTGCTGCAATGAGTCCCACAAAACGATCAGCTCCCAAGCGTTGCGGCTCACTATAGCTATTTTTTATTCCATAGGCTTCTGATTGCGAATAAATAAGCACTAGCTCAATATTATGTTGCTCACAATAATGCTGTATTTTTTTAGAAAGTTGTTCACCTAGCACTGAGACAAAAATAAGTGTAGACACCGATTTTTCTACTAGTAAATTAATCAATAAATAATCAGCCCTATTTTTTGAATAATCCTGTGAAAATTGTTTAGAGCGCTTTCCAGCATTAAACATTGCCCACTTTAAACGGCTATTACCTGCATCTGCCAATAGAATCATTTTTTTCTTCGTTCTCTAAAAAACTCACGTAATTTATTACCACACTGTTCAGCCAACACCCCACCCATCACCTCTACTTGGTGATTGTGACGACTATCAGAAAACACATCAAACACACTTCCCGCTGCACCCGTTTTAGGATCATAAGCACCAAAAACCACCCGTCCGACTCGCGCATGAATAATCGCACCTGCACACATCACACAAGGCTCCAAGGTCACATATAAGGTCATTTCTGGAAGGCGATAATTTTGTTGATTCTGACCTGCACTGCGCAATGCCATTATCTCTGCATGAGCAGAAGGGTCATGATTGACAATAGGCTGATTCCAACCATCGGCTATTATTTTATCATTTTTAACAATAACTGCACCAACAGGCACTTCACCTTGCTGATAAGCTTTATCTGCCAAGGAAAGCGTATGCCGCATCCATTTTTCATCCGTTGTCATTTTCTGCTATATTCTCATCATTTTTTATAATGACTCAGTTTGCACTCTATTTGCGCAATCTTAGCCGTTACCATTTTCTAATTCAGGCTTCTATGAGCATATTAACCTATTCTTTAATCACCATTCCAGATTTTGTTACAGGATCAAAACTCCATGATTTACACGGTCTGGATAATAGCAGTGCGGCAAAAGCCCTCTTTCATTTGCAAGCACAGAAAACAGGTAATGAATGTCTACCCAGCTATTTGCAACAAATTGTAGCCATCTCAATCATTCTCACTGATAACGATGCCAAGCAGCAGCGCACGACGCTAAAAGGTGATCCAGAAGTTAAGTTGTTAAATACTTTTTTTGATATTATCGAAAGCTATAAACCAACCATTACCACGTGGGATGGAGAGTTTTTTAACT
Organism: Cocleimonas sp.; assembly: GCA_023146675.1. GTDB lineage: Bacteria > Pseudomonadota > Gammaproteobacteria > Thiotrichales > Thiotrichaceae > JAGLBW01. The sequence continues at coordinate 10,733 of JAGLBQ010000189.1, forward strand.
CCGAAATAATAAGCTATCGGAGTATAAAACATTCAATTCAAATGTCGCCACATTATGAAAATAAAGACAATCATTTCGATTTGAATAATGCAATGGTTTCAAGCTCAGAAAAAACACCACTTGAGGATGTCGCCACTTTACTGGGTTTAGAGGTAGAGGAAAATAGAGAGAGCCGTGCGATTTGTGAAAGCTATTTGGCTGATAATCTGAATGGTTTATGTGCTTATGCTGAAAGCAATGTACTCAATACTTATCAAATCTATTTGCGCTATCAACTATCACATGGGGAGATTAATAAGGAAACCTATGCAAAATTGATAGGCTAAATAAAGAGTGAAGAAATCAATCTTCTTGTCCTGTAAGGCGAGAATAATGAATAGATCGTAATGATTAATTATGAATGATATTTTAGAATTATTGCCTAACTCCTATAGAATGGACGTATGCTAGCGGCTTATACAGCCCTAAATTCTTAAAAATAAACAACAGAGATAAAGACAGAATGATAAAAAAACTATTGATCGCATCCACATTAAGTGGACTACTAATAGCTGGGCTTGCAATTGCCGAGACGGAAAAAAAAGTAGAGACAAAAGCTGAAGTAAGCACAGACACCCCTAAAGCTGATAAAGCTGACAACATCATTGATAGCCTAAAAAAACAGCTAACAAAAACATTTCGTCGCGCACCTGATTCTCTAACTGAAAGCCCTATTTCTGGTATTTATCAGGTGTTATATGGTACAGAAGTCGTCTATGTTAGTGGTGATGGAAAATACTTTATTGCTGGCGATATGATTAATATGGAGTCTCGTGAAAATATATCTAAACTTGCGAAACGCTCAGTGCGTAATGGCATTATCAAAACCAAGCTAAAAGATCCGATTGTCTTTAAAGCCAAAGATGAAAAACATGTGGTTAAGGTTTTTACTGATATTGACTGCCCTTACTGTGCCAAAATGCACCGTGAAATACCCGCCCTAAATGAAAAAGGTATCACCGTAGAATACCTAATGTTTCCACGCGCTGGTGTTGGCTCTAAATCTTATGATAAAGCGGTAAGTGTCTGGTGTGCAGGAGACAGTGAGGCGCAACAAACAGCGATGACAATCGCAAAAGAGCGCAAGCCATTGGATGAGAAAAAATGTGAAAACCCAATAAAAGCGCAGTATGAATTAGGACAGGAAATTGGCGTAACAGGAACCCCCGCACTTGTTACCAAAACAGGTCGCCTAATTCCTGGTTATATGCCAGCTGATCGTTTAGCTAAAATGCTTGAAGCAGATAGCAAGCCTAAGAGTGCTGTTCAGAAGAATTAATATTTTATCTTACAATCTGTCTACACTCTATTCACAGCACCTTGTAGACAGATTAATGGCACTCCCCCTCTTTATAGCTTTTTCCTTTTTTAGTATTAATACCAAACTATCTATTAGTTTTTTCTACGCTATCGCCTAAATACCTCAAATGCAAAATACAAACCGCACGATTCTAAACGTCTCTGAACTTAACGCTGAAGTGAGCCTATTACTCAAACAGGGTTTTCCTTTGCTCTGGGTTGAAGGTGAAATATCAAATTTTTCGCGCCCTGCTTCGGGACATTTTTATTTTTCGTTAAAAGATTCTAGCGCACAAATCCGTTGTGCTATGTTTAAAAATAGAAATATGCACATTGATGTAAAACCTAAAAATGGTTTAAAAGTGCTGGTACGCGGCAGGATAGGGCTTTATGAGTCACGCGGTGAATTTCAGCTTATTGCTGAGCATATGGAAGATGCAGGGGCTGGCTTATTGCAGAAGCAATTTGAAGAACTTAAAGCCAAGCTTGCGGCTAAGGGTTGGTTTGATGCTCTATTTAAAAAGAAGCTACCTACTTTTCCGCAACAAATCGGCATTATTTCATCACCCACTGGCGCAGCATTGCGCGATATTTTAAATGTCTTAAAGCGGCGCAGCCCTCAGATTCCTATCCTTATTTATCCTGCTTCCGTGCAAGGTGCTAGAGCGGCTATTGAATTAGAGTCAGCAGTTCGCCAAGCTAATTTGGATAAATCGTGTGATGTGTTAATTATCGCTAGAGGCGGGGGTTCAATTGAAGACCTTGCTGCTTTTAATGATGAAAATTTAGCAAGCGCACTGTATGTAACAGATATCCCAATTATTTCGGGCATTGGTCATGAGATCGATTTTACCATTGCTGATTTTATTGTGGATCAACGAGCGCCAACACCATCCGCAGCGGCTGAGTTAGTTAGCCCTGATAGTACACAGTTGCGCAGTAATCTACACCATTTAGAGCAGAAAATGCAACGGGCTATGCTATTAACACTGAAGCAGAATAGTGAACGGTTTATTTGGCTATCCAAGCGCCTGCAACAGAAAAAACCTTCTTATCAATTACAACAACAATCGCAACGTCTTGATGAATTTCAAATACGCTTAAAACAGCAGATGCAACTGTTACTGGCTAATAAATCAAACACAGTTGAAGCACTTAGCAAACAATTGCAGACTGGTTCTCCTAATCGATTAATTGCGACTAAACAACAGAAACTATTACAACTGACAACGCTACTACAGCACGCCATTGAAGCGAAGCTTAATCATAAAAAGTCTACTTTAGCACTACAATTAGTTAAGCTGGATGCAATGAGTCCATTAAAAACATTGGAACGTGGCTATGCCATTGTGAGGGATGAAAACAAGCAACGTGTTATTAGCTCTATTTCTCAAGTAAAGGCTGGAGAGCAGATAAATATTAGGGTTAAGGATGGAGAGATTGTTAGTCAAGTAATTTAGAGTTAGTGAATACGTTACTCTGAATATAATTCCTAGACAACATCATAAAAAGGCTAATCATCCTAACCTTGCTCACGAAAAATACAGAAAATCTAATATTGCAGATACAACACATCATCAAGATGAACTATGCTATTGCACTCTTCAAATTAGGACTTGGCTTACAATTATGATGATTCTTGCTGGAAACCGTGCTTTTTCTGATTTTAATAAAAACAAGCTATTGAAATCTTTACAAACTTCACTCCCCAAAATCCAAGATATACATGCTCGTTATTGGCATTTTGTAAAAACCAATCAAGACTTATCCGAAAATGAGCAACAGCGCTTAGATGCGTTATTACATTATGGTGAGTCTGATAATGAGAACAAACCAGAGGGTCTGTTATTTTTAGTTACCCCACGCACTGGCACTATTTCACCTTGGTCAAGTAAAGCAACTGATATTTTGCATAATAGTGGCATGACGGTTGTCGAACGCGTTGAACGGGGTATTGCTTATTTTATTGAAACGAATCAAGAGGCAGATGACTTATCCAATGATGATGCGCTGCTTATTCGTGCAAAAATTCATGATCGCATGATGGAACAAGTCTTAAACGATGGCACTGAGGCGGAGGTTTTATTTAGCAATGCTGAACCTGCTCCCTTTAAATCGGTAGATATTTCTCAAGATGCCAACAGCGCCTTACAACACGCAAATATTGAATTAGGACTTGCTTTATCTGCCGATGAAATCGACTATTTAGCTGCAAACTATCAAGCATTACAACGCAATCCTACGGATGTCGAACTAATGATGTTTGCACAAGCAAACTCTGAACATTGTCGTCATAAAATTTTTAATGCCGATTGGATTATTGATGGGAAGCCCAAAAAGCAAACCCTATTTGGCATGATCCGTAATACCTATCATCATGCACCTGAGGGTGTTTTATCCGCTTATAAAGATAATGCTTCCGTAGTGG
>JAGLBQ010000019.1 GCA_023146675.1 Cocleimonas sp.
TACTGGCTTCAAGCGGCATCATAATAACTTTTTGGTTAGGCGCTTTTGCAATTTCAGTTAATGCATCGGTATATTTTTGAGCGACAAAATAGTTGATAGCTTGTACATCACCCTGTGCAATTGCCTTTGATACCATTTCGGTTGCTTTTGCTTCTGCCTCCGCTAAACGCTCACGTGCTTCAGCCTCACGAAAAGAGGCTTCTTTTTCGCCCTCGGCGGCTAGAATTTGTGATTCTTTGACGCCTTCCGCTTTAAGAATCGCGGCTGCACGAAAGCCTTCTGCTTCAAGAATATTGGCACGTTTCTCACGTTCTGCCTTCATTTGACGCGCCATTGCTTCAACGAGATCATGTGGAGGGTTAATATCCTTAATCTCGATACGGGTTACTTTAATTCCCCAAGGATCCGTTGCATCATCAACCACCATTAAGAGTTTTGAGTTAATTTCATCACGCTTAGAAAGTAATTCATCCAGATCCATTGAGCCCATAACGCTACGAATATTGGTCATGGTCAGGTTCATAATGGCTCGATATAAATCATTAACTCGATAAGAGGCTTTTGCAGCATCCATTACTTGATAGAACACCACGCCATCGGCAGTAATCATGGCGTTATCTTTAGTGATAACCTCTTGAGGGGGCACGTCAAGCACTTGCTCCATCATATTCATTTTAGAGCCGATTTTGTCAATAAAAGGAATAATAACGTGAAAGCCAGGTTTTAGTGTTTTGGTATATTTGCCAAGGCGCTCGACGGTATACTCCATGCCTTGCGAAACTTTCTTTGCGCCCATCATGACGATGATAACGGCGAAGGCTAGAATAATTAAGGGTAAGAATTCCATTGTATTTCTCCTTTGGTGAAAAATTATTGTTATGACTTTAAATTTGCAGCATAAAAAAGGCTACATGGATCATCATGTAGCCTTTGTTTAATAATATAGCTAGCTGATGAACTGGTGATTAATCATCACCAAATGCCATCATAAATTGTAGTACATACCAGAATAATAACCCGACACTAGCAAATAATGATAGTGACGCAGCGACATGCTGATCAGTATGATACTCATGGATAATATTCGATGTGCTGTACAGTACGGAGGCTGCTGCAAATAAGATCATCGCACCCGAGAACCAAAGACCGAGTGAAAAGCCAAAGATAATGGCGGCAACAATCATACCCATTGCAACAAAACCACCGATCATTAAAAAGCGTCCCATAAAGGAAAAGTTGATTTTAGTGGAAAATGCAGTAAAGGTTAAACCTGCAACGAGTGCAATGGTAATGACTGAGGCATGAAGCAAAACATCATCAGCACGAGCTTGCGCCATATAAATTAGTGGCATAAAAATGACAGCTTCTGCTATTGTATAAAGACCAAGACCCATATACTGTTTTTCGCGTGACATTCCATTATGCGCCCAGCTATTCGCTAGCATGGAAACACCCATAAAAATAGCAAGCACAATTAGCCAAGACCATTTACTACCAGATAGTATTGACATAAAACTAGCAGCTACACCTGATTTAATTAACAATGTTTCAATAATGGCAAAAGCAGCAATTGCTCCAGCTAGGTGTAAGTAAGTGAGCTTAATAAAGACAGCACGCTCTGTTTCTGCTGCGTTAGCAACGATCTGACCGCTGCCTGCATCTAAATAACTCATTATTTCAATTCTCCAGAGTGGTTGAATATTAAGGACTCAGAATTAAATACATAGAATCCTAAGCATTAGGCTTAGACTACGATTATGAACCAAAGTTTAGCATAATGACCTAAATCAAGAGATTAATTATATGCTAACAGTCTTGAGTCGTTATTTCGCGCCTGTTTTTTATCCAGCTATCCAGCAGGCTTCCAAATAATTGCATCCAGTGTCCACGTTGATAACACATCTTCTGGTGGAATTTCGCCATCAGGTCCATTCCATCTTCCTGTGAAAATATATAAAATATTGCGTGAATTAGGTGCGTAACAAATTGTTTTACCTGACAGTTCTTCTTTACCTGCTAAACATTTCTCAACTTTTCCAAAGCTATAAATATCACTAAACTGCGTGCTTAGTCGGTGTCCAAGTTCGTTGCGGACTAAGTTGTCCTCAATGACAATGGAGTAGATACTACTTTCATCAGAAGTAGGGTTGATTGTCATTAAGGTTTTAGCACCTTTGGCAATACGAATAATAGGATAAGCTTCACCTTTTTGAAAGCTGGTTTGCTGTGAAACATTCAAGCCTTGAAATGCTTGTGTAATGTGGTGGATATTAAAAGGAGTTTTAGCATTGATAGGACCAATATTTTTGGATGATAGAGCAATACGGCTACCAGGAGATAAGCCAGCTATTTGTGCTGCTTGTTGCTCATTATTATCTCCATCCCCGTTACTGCCGCAACTACTAACAAGGGTGAATGATAGGCAAAATAAGAGTGTTTTGAGCCATTTTGAGAACATAGTATTTTCCTGTGTTTCTTGATTGTTTATGTTGCTTATATGTTTGCATAAAAAATTATTAGGAATAAATAGTTAGTACCCTATCTCCCTATGTTGTAGACAAAGATTCCCAAGCTCTAGGTAATTTGTTCGAGTGTTATATTTTCATCATGTAGCAGTGCATCTAAGCGGTGCTGTTGAATTTTAACTTCTAATAAATATTTACCTTCTGGAGAACATGTTTCGTTTTGGATTGCTTTGTCTTCGTATAATTTTGCTCGTAAGCGTGCTTTCTCTGCGGGAAGTGTGAGGAGTCCTGAGAATATGTTTTTGGCAAAGTTTTCACCTAAATGCTCAAGCAGTTGTTCAATGCCATCTCCTGTATGAGCTGATAACCAAGCGCGTGTTGGTGTGCCAGCATGAGCGACATCTATACGTTGGGTATAATCAGAGAGGTCGATTTTATTCATAATCTCTATTTGGGTGACATCTTTTGCGCCCAGCATTTCAATCACATTATTCACTTCCTGACGATACATATCACGCTGTTCATCATTGCTATCAATAACATGCAGGATAAGATCTGCCTCAGCAGTTTCTTGCAAGGTTGCTCTAAAAGCAACCACCAAGTCATGGGGTAAGTCACGAATAAAACCAACGGTATCAACAAG